>JAHEAS010000097.1 GCA_024642645.1 Saprospirales bacterium
ATCATTGACTATCGGAAAGCAATGACCCTCGAAAAACAACCAAAGCGAATGGTGGTGGTAGGAGCTGGGGCAATCGGGGTAGAGTTTGCCTATTTCTACAATACTATTGGTACAGAGGTAACAGTTGTTGAGTTTCTTGAGCAAGGACTTGTACCAAGGGAAGACCCAGATGTTTCGAAAGAACTGTCAAAGGTTTTCAAAAAAAGCGGCATCAAAGTAATGGCAAACACCTCGGTTGAGTCAGTGGACACCTCAGGCAAAACTTGCAAAGTGAAAACCAAAGACCGCAAGTCTGGTGAAGAAACGGTCATTGAATGTGATGTTGTGCTTTCCGCAGCTGGCGTCGCACCGAACACCGAAAACATCGGCTTGGAGGCGCTCGGCATTCAAACTGACAGGGGTTTGGTGAAGGTGGACGAGTTCTATCGCACCAATGTCGCAGGTGTTTACGCCATCGGAGATATTGTACCCGGAGCAGCATTGGCGCACGTTGCAAGTGCAGAAGGCATTATTTGCGTTGAAAATATCGCAGGGCATCACCCGCAACCACTTGATTACAACAACATTCCATCCTGTACCTATTGTTGGCCGGAAGTGGCCTCGGTGGGGTACACCGAGCAGGGTGCTAAAGATGCTGGCTATGAAATCAAGGTAGGCAAGTTCCCGTTCAGTGCCTCAGGTAAGGCTAAGGCTTCTGGTGCATCGAATGGTTTTGTAAAACTGATTTTCGATGCGAAATATGGAGAATTCCTCGGTGCGCACATGATAGGAGCAAACGTAACTGAAATGATTGCAGAAGTGGTAGTTGCTCGCAAGCTGGAAACCACGGGGCTTGAAATTGTCAAATCTGTACACCCACACCCAACAATGAGCGAGGCTGTAATGGAAGCTGCCGCAGCTGCATATGGTGAGGTGATTCACCTATGATGTCTAAAAAATAGCAAATAAAAATGCCCTGTCAACTGATTTGTTGCAGGGCATTTTTCATTTTAGTAGCCGTTTAAATTCCAACTGCTTTTTTAAATTCTGCATCACTTGGCTTTACACCAGAAGGGAAAAAACTCACCAGTTCGCCCTTTTCGTTCACGACATATTTGCAGAAGTTCCAAGTAGGTTCTTGCTCGTTCCAACCATTCAAAGACTTTTGGGAAAGCCATTGGTACAATGGGGACTTGTCGTTCCCTTTAACGCTGACTTTTTGGAACATCGGGAAAGTCACGCCATAGTTTTTTGAGCAAAAACTAGCGATTTCTTCATTGCTGCCTGGTTCTTGTCCCATAAAGTTGTTAGCAGGGAAGCCGAGGACTACCACCTTTTCGCTATTTTCTTCGTAAAATTTTTCCCAATCTCCGTACTGTGGCGTGTAACCACACTTGGATGCGACATTCAGGATTACCACCTTTTTGCCTTTATATTGCTGAAAATCAACGAGTTGTCCCGTTTCCAATTCAGGCAATTTGAAATCGTAAAAGGAAGCAGTAGAACTAATAGCCTCATCGCCGGCAGGTCGTTGACGTGCTGATTGGCTGGAGCAGGAAACCAAAGCAATCAAGGAAAGGAAAAGAGAAATCAATTTTTTCATGTGTATTATTTTTTTGACATCAACAGGATTGAATTGAAAAGGTTTTGAATCGTTTGAAATTAGAAAAGTAAACAACTAGGAATCGCTTTTGAGCCATTCAAACTCCTATTGAAACAATAGTCACTCGTCATCTTATCAAAATTTGTGTTTTCGTGAAAAAATCCGGTTCTTACAACCTCATTCTTAGGCAGTTATAAAAACAGGCACTATTTTATTGATGACTGCCCTACAACAAACATAGCGGCAATGAGGAGTAATCAATCACCTTCTATTTATTCCATTTATCACAATTCCCTTCCATTCTACTTGGATAGGGCTGATATCTGTGCAGTTGACGAAGAGACCCCGGGTTTTTCCACGGTATTTTTGGATGAAATGTTGACTGGGAAGATTTCCCGACAGGTCAACGTAGTTGGGCTTGCAGCGGATAAGCTGCGGCACCTCTACTTTGAGTCCCGAAATTTTGAAAAAATCTTTGGCGCCAAATCATTCGGCTTCGGCTTTCCGTTGGTCATTGACACATTCAACAGCGACTTGGTGGTGTCGCCAGTATTTATCTGGCAAATGCAACTTGAACCTGCCCAAACCCGTGTGGATTCTTGGGTGATAAAAAACACGGAGCAACAGCATATCCTTCCAAACTACCGCCTTCTTGACCACTTAAAAGAGAAATATGGACTTGACCTAAAGCAGCGGGCAGAGGAATTGGCATTTTCAAAAAAAATCAATCAGGGACAACTAACCGAGTTTAGCAATGAAATAGCTGCCCGTCTTAATTTTGAAATTTTCGGACAGACTGATGAGCCAATCCCCGCACCAGGCATTGACGAAATTGGGTCGTTCACACAGAACGGGGCACTTCACTGGTCAGGGGTATTGGCGCTTTATCCTCCGCAAAATAGCCGCTGGACACCTGACGACACCAGGCCAGAAGATGTCTTCATGCAAAAAGAAGTGCTTGAACAGGATAATTTCGTTTTTGCCTACCAGCCCGATGACCCTGAACAAACAACCGCATTGGAAGTTATTGCCCAACAAAAAATAACCGTAGTTGAAGGTGAGGATGCACTTGGCAAGGCGCAAACATTGGTGAACTTGCTTATCAACGCACTTTCGGAAGGAAAAAAATGCCTTGTTGTTTCGGAGCGTACTCAGTCCTTGAAATTCACCCAACAGTTGTTGAGCAAGGCGGGCATTTTTCAGTATCACTTTTTATTGGACGATGCGTTGGGTGATAAAATGCCTTTAATTGAGCTTTTGCGCACAACAGCTAGTGGGGGAGGCAGAGAGGTAGTGCACAATCAAAATGCTTTCAACGCCCAAAAGTCAAAATTCCTTCAGGCACGAGCTGCTGTGCAGCAATCTTATAAAGCGGTGAAGGGTAAAATCTTTGGAGACAAAGACTGGACAGAAACCGTTGGTTTGTTCCTAGCTAGTAATAGAATAGAGGGTAAGGAACGCTTAGCGAGCCATTTGAATGCTTCTGACTTTAGCTTCTTACCAAATGAGCATGAACAAATGGTGGCGGGTATTTTGCGAAGCGAACCGCTTTTTGAATCAGTAAAAACACTGACCCACCCCCTCAGCAACCTCAAAGACCAGATTTTTGTCAACTCAGAGACTAAGAAAAGCCAACAATTCGTCGAAACAAACTTGCGGCTTTTCACAGCAAAAACTAATGAGTTGCAGGGAGAGTATATCAGCCAAACAGACAACTACGCTGCTAGGCTCAAGGAACATTACCGAGATTATTTTAATCAACTTGATGGCGCTGCCAAAGGACTATTAGAAAAAATACAAAACCATACTGCATTGTTGGGGAGTGGATTTGCAAACGCTGGGGCAGGTTCTTTTGAGTGGCCATCATTTTTTTCATCAAAAAAGAAAAAAATAAAGGACGCACAAGCGGAAGTCAGTAAGCGATATCGGGCATTCCTAAAATTGTACGAGACGAACCCTTATTTTGATGTTGAATTCGCCGCCTGCAAGGATGGCCAAAACATACCGAGAACTTCCGAAAATCTTGCCCATTTCAGAAGGGTGCTGGGTCAATGGTACGCCAATTCCGACAACCTTGTGCAAGAAGAAGTAATGCGTTTGAACAGTAAAACTGCTCACCCAAGCCTCGATGTGAAAGAACAGGTCACAATGCTGGAGTTTGCACTGGACACGCTGATAGAAGAATTGAATGAATCGGGCCTCTATCAAAAACTACTTGAGAACAAGACGTTAACCATACCTCAGCGCCAAAAATATTTGGAGAGCATCATAGAGCAACTGGAGGCTACAAAACTCAATATGCGAGATTTCGACCCATTCCATGCTTGGCAGTCCAATTGGTTGGGTTTGGGTGTTTTGGGGCAAAAAGTGGTTAGAGCACTTGTGAAAGTTAAGCCGGGTGATTGGGTTGCAGCTTTTGAAAGTTGGTATTTTAATAGTTTGTTGACCAAAATGCATTCATCCGCCTTACCCGAAGATTCGAAGGCTATTTCACAGTTTAACGATGCATGGCACCAGCTAAAGCCATTGATTTTCAATCAATTAATTCGGTTTTGGCAAGAGAAACAAGCGTCAGAAGTAAAGACCTTAAAAAAGAAAAACAAGCAGGCTTTTCAATTGATTTTCGATAAATCGGGGCAAAAAGCAGCGGAGACGCTCCCGCTTTCAAAAGTGCTGGAGAACAGTTTTGATGCTGTATCAGCTTACTTGCCCATACTCTTCGTAACGCCGCACGTGGCACTCAATGAGTTACCCAAAAGTGAGCACTATTTTGATTATGTAATTTTTGATGAATCCAACAAGTTTTCAGTAGAAACAGCGACAGCTATTGCTCCCCTTGGGAATAAATTGGTCATAATGGGAAGTAACGACAGCTTTGGGAGTGAGACAAGTCTACTGCAATATGCCCTTGAAAACGGTGTCCCTTCCGCATTGATTTCCAATCGCTACGAGCCGCCTACGCCTATTTCTGGACTAGTTAAGGAGGACCAAAATTTACTGAATCAACGGGCGAGCTACCTTGTCGAAAACGTTGAAGGTAGATTTCATGAACTGGAGGGCACGAACGATACCGAGGCACAGACTATCATTCGGCTTTTGAACCAAGTTAAGCAAACGCCACAACGAATTTACCCATCTGTTGGCATTGTCACATTTACAGTAGAACAACGTGACCTTATCGCCAATTACCTGCTTAAGCTCAAGCAACAAAACGTGCTGGGAAGTGAGAAAATCCAGCAATTAGAACGCAATGGCATGGGCGTTTTTCATATTGACGAACTTTTTGGACAGCACTTCGACATTATTATTGTCTCCTGTACTTTTGGTGTGGTTAACTTAAAAGGGGAGTTGTCGAAGAAGCTCGTTTTTCTAAACACCCCAACCGGAATAGGCCATTTGCGGATGTTGGTGAACAAACCTGCGCAAGCCTACCACATCATTCATTCATTTCCAGATGAGCAAATCCAGAATTACGAAGGCAAGAAATGGGAGGAAGGAACTTGGTTACTTGCACATTTCATCAGATTGGCCGAAGCCACCCAAAACGGCAACAAGCCCCAGATAATGATTTCGATGGAGGCACTTGGTAAGAATATGAGCAGTGGCGCACCACCTTCTATTTTTACCAATGAAGTTGTTCAGGCACTTTCACCATTCATTGATTTAAAACGTATTTCCACAAAAGTCTCAACTAATTCAGTTCATTTTCCAATCGTAGTCAAGCCATTAAATAGTGCTGGCAAAGCTGTCGTGTTGCACCCTGATGGTTTCTTTTCAGGCACAGCGTTTACCTCACCGCTTTGGGAAAAAAGCCAAAGAGATGCGATTGAGAAAGTTGGAATGGTTTATTTGCCCTTTTGGTCGGTGAATTGGCTGAAAAACCCCAATATGGAAGCTAGGCTATTGGCCAGCAAAATCATTAATCATGATGTAGCTGAGGTTGATGCGGACAAGCAATTCGATGAGGAAATTTCTTTGGAGGACAAATTGAAAGAGTAGAGGTTTAGAATTTTGAACTCAGTTTCAAGTTGTTGTATATCAATCATTTACGTTTATGATGCTATCTAAAATCTCCTCGGTATTTCTACTGAAAAATAGGATTTGGTGAACATCTTTTTCAAATTGGGTTACCTTTGCCCCAATCCTTAGAACCTCCATGAAATTGTTTGAATATTTTTCAGGAAGTTATTATCTACCTCCTTTTATCCCCCTATTATTTTTTTTGAATTGAATTAGTCACGTATCGTCAAAACAAAAGTTAGAAATTGTTTTGGTTACAATCGTGGGCACTAGAGACCTGATATGTAAAAAACCGAGTTTGAAACCGGGTTTTACATGAGAACATCCAATCATCAGCTACAACTTCAGCCAACGAAAAAGCCCGACGGAAAACCTGTCGGGCTTTTGAATTTTATTCTTTGATGAAATTTAGGCTGAGAACGAAGTTCCACAACCACAGGTTGAGCTAGCATTCGGGTTATTGAACGAGAAGCCTCGGTTGTTTAATCCATCAACCCAGTCTATCTCCATGCCAATGAGGTAAATAGCGTGGGCTTTTTCCATAAATACCCGAAGGCCATCAATTTCAAATTCGTCATCCTTGTCAGTTTTTGCATCGAAACCCAGTACGTAGGTAAAGCCAGAACAGCCTCCCCCTTTTACTCCGATGCGGAGCCCATGGTCATTAGGAATATTCTGTTCTTCCATAATGGAACGCAACTGACCGATTGCACCTTGAGTGAGTGAAACAGGCTGAATGGTGGTGGAAGTCTGCATTTTACTTAGTTTTAGACGCAAAATTAACAATTCTGAAATTCATAAGGCGAAACAAATCAATTTGCGCTTAGGTTGAGGCGGACGAAATGATTTTTCAATTTAGTGGTTTGGTTTACTTTTGCGACCCGTTAAAGAGGATGTTGTTTCATTTATTCTAAAATGCGTTACGAACAAAAACTTGAAATATGTCAAATTGGTTGAGTGCCCTTCTGGAAATTATCAAAATCACCGTCCCAGCCCTGATTGTTTTTTTCACGGTTTACTACTTAATGAAAACCTATCTTGACAAGCAATACCAGCTTAGAGTGTTAGAGTTTAGGCAAAATCAAAGTAACACAACAATCCCCGCACGATTGCAAGCCTACGAACGGTTGTCCCTTTTTTGTGAGAGAATAGCCATTCCAAGCCTCATGCTCCGGCTTCGGGAAGATGGACAGAGCAATGCACTTTTACGAATGGCGATGCTATTGGCAATCCAGCAGGAGTTTGAATACAACATAACCCAACAGGTTTATGTCTCAGACCAGTTATGGCAAATCATCAAGCTTTCCAGGGACAATACGGTCATGGACATCAACGGGCTTTACGAGCAAGTTGACCCAAAAGGGCCATCCAAGGAGCTTGCTACTGTGTTGCTGACTCAAAATGAAGGGCAGTCTGCCAACGCTCTAAACACAGCCCTGCTAGCCATTAAAAAAGAAGCATCAATTTTGATGTAAGGGGTAGTCCATAACTCGTTGATTATCAGTAGTGTTTTTTGTAAATTATTGATTTTCAATGAGTTAGTCTATTATGTGTCTATCACCCTGATTCTGAACGGTTTATGAATTTTCCACACTTTGTAACACTTATATGGGGAAAAAAAATCAAAAAAAGTTGTGGATTCCCAGTCCATTTTAATGGAATTTGCCCACCTTTGCAACTCTCCAATCAATGAAAGCTAGATTGATGATTGAGTCAGCAACTTATGTGTTCCGCCACATGCCCAGAGCATTCACTCGGAGTAACTTCCTAATTTACTGATACTATAATTTCCCGACAAGGACGGGAACCGAAACCTTATTTTAATAACTGCCAACTAATTTTGGAGAATGGTAAAGGATTGCGTAACAGTATGGGATAGCTGCTTGCATGTTATCCGAAGGAACGTTAACGGACAGAGTTTCAAAACCTGGTTCGAGCCTATCAGGCCGATCAGACTTGAAAACAATGCACTGACAATTCAAGTGCCGAACAAGTTCTTCTATGAATGGTTAGAAGAGCACTATGTTTCGTTATTGAAAATGTCCATTCGTAAGGAATTGGGAGATAAGGGCCGCTTGGAGTACCAAATTCTTTCCTCCAGCTTGCGCCAGTTGCGCAACGAAGAGGCAGTGAAAAACGAAGTTTCGACAACTGCGAAAGGTTTTGGCCAATCCAACAGCTCAAACCCTGGAAGCATTGATACCAGCAGTATCAAAAATCCATTTGTAATCCCAGGAATCAAAAAACTCAAAATTGAATCCCAACTCAACCCAACCTATACTTTCAATACCTTTATAGAAGGTGATTGCAATCGATTGGCTCGTTCTGCAGGACATGCAGTTGCCAAAAAACCTGGTGGAACTGCATTCAACCCGCTTGTGATTTTTGGCGATGTGGGTTTGGGTAAAACGCACTTGGCTCATGCTGTTGGCAACGAAGTCCTGAAAATTCACGATAACAAGTCAGTGCTCTATGTTTCTTCTGAGAAATTCACAGGACAAATCATTGATTCGATAAAGAACAACGCCGTCAATGACTTTGTAAACTTCTACCAAATGGTAGATGTATTGATTGTTGATGATATCCAGTTTTTAGCCAACAAACAGAAGACTCAAGAGATTTTCTTCCACATTTTCAACCAACTACACCAAGGCGGCAAGCAAATAATTTTGACTTCCGACCGGCCTCCTAAAGACCTTGACGGTATGGAGGAGCGCTTGATTTCACGTTTTAAATGGGGTCTTTCTGCCGATTTGCAAGTGCCTGATTTTGAAACTCGTGTAGCCATCCTAGAATCAAAAATGAACAGGGAAGGGGTTGAGTTGCCAAACAGTGTGGTAGAATTTATTTGCTACCATATTCAAAACAACATTCGGGAATTGGAAGGTGTACTTGTTTCGGTTATTGCCCAATCTTCCCTAAATCGTCGCGAGATTGATGTGGATTTGGCAAAAGAGGTCGTGAAAAATTTTGTCACCCAAATCAACAAGGAAATCACACTAGAATTCATTAAAAACTTGGTTGCAGACCATTTTGACTTGCCAGTTGAAAAGTTGGGTGGTAAGACTCGCAAACGACAAATTGTGATAGCACGCCAACTTTCCATGTACCTCGCTAAAAATTTGACGGACAAGTCACTAAAAAATATTGGAGAGATGTTTGGTGGACGCGATCACAGCACTGTTATATATTCAATTAAAACGGTGCAAGATTTAATGGAAACGGACTTGGTTTTCAAGGATACGGTCTCAGAATTGGAGAAAAAAATTCGTTTGACGCTGAACGAAAAATAAT
>JAHEAS010000794.1 GCA_024642645.1 Saprospirales bacterium
CACGCTGAACTTTTTCCGTAAAATGGTTCAATTGCGGAAAAAGGAACTGCCCTTGATTTATGGGAAATATACCTTGTTGGATGCGAAAAATCCTTCGACATACACCTATACCCGTGAATTAAATGGGCGCAAATTATTGGTGCTGTTAAACTTTAAAGATATAGCGGCCAAAGCGGAGACAGGGCTTGATTTATCGAAAGCGAAAGTGCTGATTGGCAATTATCCGACGCCGTCGGTGAATGGGGAATTGAGGCCGTATGAGGCGGTGGTGCTGGAAGTGAATTAAAAATTATACATGTACTGGATAGTGATTCGCTAGCCTTTATAGATGAACGCATCGAGAATTAATGGTTGTCAGAGAGGTGACGAACTGTGTTCGCTGCCTTGACTGAAACGTCGGAAAATCTGGTTTTCCACCAAAGCTAACCTACCCATTGGAAATCATAAAGAACCGAAATTTTAAACACAAGCCCCCATACCTCATACCTCATACCTCATACCTCAAAAACCGCCCTCGCCAGCGTTCCTTCCTCCCCGGCTATTTTCAGTGGTAAACAGAAAAGGCGGTAAGCCCCTCCACGATGACGGGTTCATTGGATAGCTGCAACACGTGAGCCTCGAAGGTGTCTTGTAATTGCCCAATTTTAGCCTTTGAGGCACTCATCAGGCCATTTTTGTTGTGAAAAGCAATACCTTTCGCCACACTAATGTTCAAACATGCAACAAACATTTCTACAAACCATCAAATGTACTCCCCTTTTACTGCTTGCATTTCTGGCAGGGACAAACCAATTACAGGCCCAATACACTTCCTTTGGAAGCGCCAGTTGCAATGGCAATTGCTGTCAACTGACCCCAGATCAAAGTGGGCTAGCAGGCGCCATTTTTTCAACATCAACCGTTGACCTTACCCAACCTTTCAGCTTTTCCTGCTCCATGAATTTTGGGTCAAAAGATGCGTCAGGAGCAGACGGGATAGTTTTCATATTGGCACTGGCGGTGGTGGTATTGGCTACCAGGGACTGCCAGCATCCGTAGGCATCGAAATGGACGACTACCAAAACGGCGGTTTTGGCGACCCAGCAGGTGACCATATCGCCATCATTTCACAAGGCGATGTGAACCACGGGAGCGGCAACAACCTTGCGGGCCCAATTGGCCTTCCCAATATCGAGGACGGCGGCTACCATTGTTTCTTCGTGAACTGGGATCCGGGTTCCAATACGCTTTCGGCTTCCCTAGACGGCACGTCCATCAGCTATACCGGCAATATCACGGCCTTTGTGGGCACTTCGGCATACTATGGTTTTTCGTCAGGGACGGGTTCTTTGTCTAACCTGCACACCGTTTGCTTCGGTGCGCCTGCCGTGGCGCCAATGACCGACGTGACCATCTGTCCGGGCGAAAGCACGGTACTGCAAGCCGACCCCGGCGGCGCTTCCTATGTTTGGCAAGCAAACCCAAGCCTGAGTGCCACCAACATCCCCAACCCAACCGCTACCCCAACCTCAACCACCACTTATTTCGTAACCATCAACTATGCCTGTGGCTTTTCCGGTACCGATGACGTGACCGTCACAGTGGCCACGCCACCCGCTGCCACGGCCAGCAGCAACTCCCCAATTTGCGAAGGAGAAACGCTCCAACTCAACGCTTCGGGCGGCACCAGCTATTCTTGGTCAGGGCCGCTGGCTTTCAGTTCGTCCTCCCCAAATCCGACCATCGACAACGTGATGCCGGCCAATGCGGGCACTTATACCGTCACGGTCACCGACATTGACGGGTGCACCGGGTCAGCCAGTACCCAGGTCATCATTTACCCCAACCCCATCGTAAGCATTGTGGCGCTCAACGCACCGCTCTGCTCCAATGGCCCGATAGTTACCATGCAGGGCATACCAGCCGGTGGCACTTGGGGTGGTGCTGCCAACTCGCTTGGCCAGGTGGACCCTTCCATTTTGTCCCCCGGCATGCACATCGTCACCTACAGCTACACCGATGCCAACGGCTGCTCCAGCAGCACGGAGACTTCCATCGAGGTAGTACCCGCTCCCATCGTCCAGATTTTTCCAGCAGGACCATTTTGCCCCACCGACCCGCCAACGTACATTTTGGCCAACCCCAACGGTGGCCTGTGGTCTGGTGTCGCCGATTTTCAAGGACTAGTCACCCCCTCCATGTTGGCACCAGGCGGTCATGTCGTCCATTACAGCTACACCGATTTGTACGGCTGCTCCGACGAAGACGAAATTATCATCCAAGTACAGCCAGGCACGCCCGTCAATATCCAGCCAGCAGGGCCGTTTTGTCCTGATGCGCCCGTGCAAACCCTCACCGCCACTCCTTCCGGCGGCATTTGGAGCGGCGCCGCAAATGGAAGCGGTGAAATAAACCCCGCCACGCTGGGCCCTGGCCTGCACGACGTT
>JAHEAS010000795.1 GCA_024642645.1 Saprospirales bacterium
GGTTATAAGACCCTAGCCAGAGTAAATCGCCAACCTGTACGATGGAAGTAAGTTCACCTTTAAACTCGGGGTTGTTTGGGTCGGTTTTCCATGCCTCAAATTTACCGGTCGTTGGGTTGAAGTGATTGAGGCCACCATCGAGTACAGCCAGCCAAAGGCTGCCATCAGGGTCTTCACATATTCCTCTTACCGTGCTATTGCTGAGGGAGTGGGAGTTGTTTTTTTCTTCGTAAAAATTGAGAAAATGCTGGCCGTCAAACCGGGACAACCCCTCCTCGCAACCGAACCATAGAAATCCCCTGCTATCTTGAAAGGCCGTATGTACCCAATTGTCGGCAAGCCCGTTTTCCGTGTTGAAGCGAATAAAGCTGGGCGATGATTGTTGAGCCATTCCAGTAGGGCAAAATACGGCCAACAACAAACAAAGGGCGGCAATGCGCAAATAACTGTGCATATGTAAACAGGGCAACCGCTGAAGCTAAAAATAGATCCGCTGCACTAATATGCTGTTGGGAAGGAACCATTTTTAGACTAGTTGACTCCCAAAGGTAGAAAACTGACCCGTAGTTTTTCGCCAAATTCAAAGTCAAATCCACCGAATTCAAGCCTAATACTACCGAATTCAAATTTGGCGCACAATAACCATCTCAGTAAGTTAGCTTTGGGTAGAAATAATTACCTAAAAACACCAAATGAAAATGATGCTTTCCCTTTATTCCAACCCATGACCGTTGAAGCCTATTTAGCGGCTTTTGGAATACCCACTTAGAAACGACACCAACTAAACAGCTTGAACCCTCTCGAAGCATCAGGTGCCCGGATTGACTCCGAGGCATCTGGTTGCTCGTTTTCCCTTTGCACTAGCCAAAATTTATTTCGATGAAAAATTTCACTCACCAACTAGCCTGTATCGCTATTACTGCCCTATTTCTCACTTCAAACCAAGCCAATGCACAAACCTTCCAACGGGTGTATGGCAATGCCCTCGACAACTACTTTACCAAGGTCATTCAGGATGGCTCAGAATATTTTGTGCTGGGCCAAGATGAACTGACCAATGGCGCTCCCCTGCATGCGACTATCACCCGAGTGGATGCTAACGGCAACCATCTCTGGACACTGCGGGTGACAACGCCTTCCATCTTCAACGATGCTGTGTTGATTTCTGCGGGGGAACTGATGGTGGTAGGCAATACGCTGCCATTTGACCCAACAACTAAGAGCCTGATTGGGCGGGTGACCGCAACTGGCGGCGGCAACTTCACTTGGTTGCAAACCTATGACCACCCCGGGCGAGATTATTTCTTCCGCGTAGTGAAAAACCCGTCACCTGGCATGAATGCACCCTATTATGTTTTAGGCTCACAAAACCAGCCTAATTCTACCCCAACCACCGAAGATGTAACTATTTCGAATGTAAATGCTAACGGTGTTTTTTCTTGGAGCAAAATATATTCAGGCTCCGAAGACGACGAATATTTTCGTGATTTGGAAGCACTGCCAAATGGCAACCTTTTGCTGGCAGGCAATGGCGCCACCGGCTTGATTTTCGAGGTAAACAATGTTGGCGTCATGCAAAATGGCGTTCAAATCAGCATTCCCCAAATGTACTTCACAGATGTTTCAAAGGGCTTGCTTGGCGATGTTTATGCAGCAGGCAACACTTTTTCGGGGCAGGCACATGTCATGAAATTCGACGCAGGCTTGCTGCTGCAATGGGACGTTCAAATTCCACAACTCGCCGCTGTCAGCCAAGTGTGGGAAGGCCTTTTCGGAGATATTTATGTGGTGGGAGAGGGCAATTTTGACGGCGCAAACAGGACGGTGGTCATAAAAATGATTGACTCCGGCACGCCTTTGTTGGATTGGGTAAAATACCCGAACACAGGCAACAGCTTCACGGGTGGTTCGGCGTGGTGGCTCAATAATGCGCAAATCGCCTTTACCGATGCAAGGAGCATTCCGAATGGATTCGGACAACTTTGCAGTCAACTTGCCGTCAGTGACCCACAATTTACCAATTGTGCCATTTCCGAAACCAGCGTTGACTTGGTGTTCTCGGACCCTGTGCCCGATGGACCCATCCTTCCTAATGTGGATTTTCAGGACGTTTTGATGCCAACGACAATGGGAGCTCAAGCGGTGAACTGGCAGTCGCAGGAAGTGTGCAGCAATGCTCCTTGCAGCGTCGATATTGTTATTACACCCATACAGCAACCCTGCGGTCAAGTGCAGGTGTGCGCCAATATTACCGGCCCCGGCCCTTACAGCATTCAATGGTGCAACGGTTCGACTTCACAATGCTACACCACCCAGCTTACCCCATGTACGCCCACGGATTTTTGTGTTTCGGTCACCTGTGCTAACATGACCGTAGTTACTGCTGCGCTAAGCTATACTTTGCAGGATGTTACGCCGCCAGTGG
>JAHEAS010000796.1 GCA_024642645.1 Saprospirales bacterium
AATAGTATAGCTCCCGGCGGGCAAAGTAGAGAAAGTGGCAGATGCCTGCCAGCTTGTACCGTTGTTCACGCTGTATTCGAGCGTACCAGGGCCAGTGGCATTCACGACAATCGTTCCTGTCGAAACAGCGCAGGTCGGTTGTGTCACCGTCGGGGCAGTCACTGTTGGGGCGGGGTTGGTCAGCACGACGGGGTTAGCGCCATAGTTGGCCAAGCAGGTCGGTGAAGACTGCAACCGTACCACGATATTGTAGCTACCTGGTGCCAAGGCAGAGAAGGTGCTGCTCGTCTGCCAACTCGTACCATTGTTCACGCTGTATTCCAACGTCCCGCCGCCTGTGGCATTGACGACAATCGTCCCTGTCGGAGCGGCGCAAGTGGGCTGCGTCACCGTCGGTGCTGTGACCGTCGGCGGAGTGCAACCGCCGCCGCCGCCCACAGTGACCGGTTTGAAATTGGTGCTGAACAACACGCAACTGCCGCCAGAAAGTATCTGGCTGATGGTTTGCCCCGTCCAAGTGGCAGGGTTGACAGTAGCTGGCGATGGGCCGGGGCCACTATAGTACGACGCACCATATATATTATAGGTGCCTGCCGGCAAGCTCGTAAAGTTGGAGGTGGCGTTCACTGCCACTATCTGGCTGTTGACCGTGTTCACCGCAGCGTAAGTGTAACTGTAGTTTGCGCCGGGGCCTGCGCCAGAGGCATAGACCGTGCCTGCACCGGAGATAGTGAGTGTAGGTGTACCACTGGCACCGCTGAGTGTCCATACAACGACCTTGTAAACGGTACAGGCATTGAGCGTGACATTGGCACTGGAGCCCCAACTGATGGCACCTGTGGCATTGGAACCTAAGAACGTACCAGCACAAGGCGCAGCAGGACTGTAGCCAGCAGAAACAAAGACCGAAAAGATTGTTTGCCCACCAGAAAGATTGGTCAACGTGTAGCTGCCCGTTGTTGCGACGGCAAAGTCAAACGTGGCGTATTTTTCAGTCCCCCAAGGCGTTTGGCAGGTAGTGCCGCCTGACACAGTCGCATTGGCCAAAGGCCCGGTCGGGCTGCCAGCATTGATGGTGAAAGTATTTTGGGTCACAACCGTACCAAAGTGCTGGCTCAGTCCAAGGTTCAGGCCTGGGTCGCTCGTTGGCAAAGAGACCGATGTGGCCGGGCAGATATTACTGCCCGCAGCGATACAGGAAGATGTTATGGTGAAATTGGCATCTGAAATATCGAAAAACACGACATAATTGTTGTCGGCACATTCCACCATCACCCTCGCTTGGGTAGTATTTGCGACCCCCGCTGGTAGCGTGACACCCTGTGTGCCATCGTTGGGCGTATTGGCGAGCAACATGTAGGGAAAAGTCAAGCCGCCATCTACGGACAACCTGATGTTCACATTGGTACAAAAAGTATTGGTGCCGTTCACGGCCCAAGTGACCGTCGTGGCAGCGCCTGCCGCCAAAGTGCCGCCACCGTTCGGGGCTGTCACCGTGAAAGGCCCGCTGGCGCTCACCGTTACCGCCAAAGGTGAGCAATGAATACCGCCGCCGCCAGGGTTGTAATCCCTTCCGAACAAGCGGAAGTTCAAGGTACGGGCCACCGAGGGCAACGGCTCGAAATCAGAGGCATAACTATTGGCCGCCACTAATTCCATGGTCGGAAACGTGCGGGTTGGCGAGGTGGTGGGCGGGTAACTTCTGAACAATGGGGCAATAGCGCTGCTCGCTGCCGCAGCACCGATAAAGCCCTGGGTGGGCGTGCCGGCCCCGTCTTCGTCGTATTGCTCCCAGCAATAATATACTTGGTCTCCATTGGCATCCGAGCCAGAGCCGGTCAAGCGGAAGGGGGTGCTTTTCGGAATGGTATAAGCGCCGCCTCCTGGGTTGGCATTGACGACCGGGGGCGTGTTGCCAGAAGAAACCCCCGTCTCGCAGCTTTGGGTCGCAAGATAGTTCACCGAGAGGGTCAAGCTGTTGGCGTTGAAATAGTTGTCCGCAACGCCGCCAGCGGGGATGTTTTGCGCAGCAGAACAAATCCCGTTGTAAGACATAATAGTGGTGCCGCTGGCAATCTCGTAGGCAGAGGTAGAGCTGATATTACTAGTGCAACTGCTACCCGTGCCGTTGAAGGTATGGGGCATCCCGAACATATGCCCAAACTCATGGCCTGACAACCTTATCCAGCCGTTGCCCGTGTTGGAGAAAGAGCCGCTCCATCCGGCAGCTTTGTCCACACCGCCCAGACTGGCCAAGAAAGTGCCGGTGCTGCACACCACCCCAAGTCCCGCTACCCCGCCGCCGCTGAAGACAGCAGGGGCCTGGTCTTGGTCGTGGAACACATGGCCGATGTCATAAGTACCAACCGCAAAATTCATGTTGACGGCCATCGCCGCCAAGGCCGTGCGGTTGGTCGAAACACCC
>JAHEAS010000098.1 GCA_024642645.1 Saprospirales bacterium
CCAAGGCTCTGTGTGTACAGCGACGTGACAGGCTGGCAGAACAAGCAGTTCACTGGGAGGGGCGAGTTTGCGCTGACTTTTGGTAATTTCAACGTGAGCATGACCCTCCCCGAGGATTATGTCGTCGGCTCCACTGGGGAGTGCCAGAACTACGACAAGATGCTCACCAAGGAGCAGTTTGCCCGCTGGCAGAAGGCGCAGTCAGCCAAGGACCCGGTGGAAATCGTGACCTTGGAGGAAGCCAAAAAGAACGAAGCCAGCAAGCCCAGCAAGAAGATGAAAACCTGGATTTACCAGGCTGAAAATGTGCGTGACTTCGCTTGGGGAGCCAGCCGCAAGTTCATCTGGGACGCCATGCCGCATTTCAATGAAAACGGCCAACGTGCCATGTGCATGAGCTACTACGGCAAGGAAGCCTACCCGATTTACAGCCGCTACTCGACCCGGGCGGTGGCGCACACGCTCAAGACTTACAGCCAGTACAGTATCCCGTACCCATACCCGGTGGCCATTTCGGTCGAGGCATCAAGCGGCATGGAATACCCAATGATTTGCTTCAACTTCGGGCGGGCGGAGGAGGACGGGACTTACACGGAAGGCAACAAACTCGGCGCAATCGGCGTCATCATCCATGAGGTAGGCCACAACTATTTCCCGATGATAATCAATTCCGACGAGCGCCAGTGGTCGTGGATGGACGAGGGTTTGAACACTTTCATACAATCCTTGGCGCAGGCGGAGTTCGACAACAACTGGAACCTTCGGCGTGGCCCGGCACCTACCATTGTGCCGTATATGTCCATGAACCCCGACCAACTCGAACCCATTATGACCAACAGCGACAATATCGTGGAGTTTGGTTTGAACGCTTATGCAAAGCCTGCTGCCGGACTGACCATCCTGCGGGAAACCATCATGGGGCGGGAACTTTTTGATGCGGCGTTCAAGGAATACTGCCAGCGCTGGGCTTTCAAGCATCCTTCGCCCGCCGATTTCTTCCGTACCATGGAGGATGCCAGCGGCGTTGACCTCGACTGGTTTTGGCGAGGCTGGTTCTACGAGATAGAGCCAGTGGACATTTCGCTGGACAGCATTGCTTGGCTGAAAGTGGACATGGAAAATAACCCGGCTCCCAAAGAGATAACAAACACGAACAAGGCTGAGGAGCCATTTCAGGACATTTCCAAAATCCGAAACCGGGAGAGTGGGATGCAGTTTGCCGTGGAGAATGACCCCGACCTTGTGGACTTCTACACGACTTACCGCCCATGGGAAACTGCTGACTCAGTCTTGACTCAAAAGGTCGTGATGTACGACGAGGTTTTTGACAAAAAAGAAAAGCAGGAAAAATTTGGGAAGAAAAACTATTACGAGCTGCGGTTCAGCAACAAAGGCGGCATGGTGATGCCTATCATTCTGGAATGGACTTTTGCGGATGGCAAGACTGAAATCGAGCGCATCCCCGCCGAGATTTGGCGCAAGGATGAAAACAAGGTCACGAAAGTATTTGTGAAAGACAAGGAGGTGAAGTCCGTGAGGCTTGACCCGTACCGGGAGACGGCGGACATTGACGAAAAGAACAATTCAATGCCAATGCCATCAAAACCGACATTGTTTCAGGTTTACAAAAAGAACAAAGAAGAAGAAGTGAAGAACCCAATGCAGCGGGCGAAGATTAAGCCGTGATAAGTAGCTGCGGTGCTGGCGTAACTTTAGTTACGCCAGCATCATGTTCATTTGGGTAATGCTATGTGGAGTTCCCAAATATTCCTCTCTGCAAAATAAAATATTGAAATCTAGTTAAAATCACACCTCTACTTCAATTTATTTTGCTATCTTTACGATTATCGCTACAAAACCTCGTTTTTAGGATTTTTCCAATCCTATTCAAGGATTTCAATTCCTGACAAAACAAGCTTCCGGAATAGTAAAATTGTATCGGATTTCATGCTGCCTTGCCATGAGGCACTTGCCCTTTCATTATTAATCAACCAATTTTTTTCGTTTTATGATTGCAAGCAAAACCAAAAGTGAAGAACTACTGGACAGGCGGAAGTCTGTAGTAGCCAGTGGGGTTGGGTTATTCAACACAGCCACTGCTCAATCTGCCAAAGGAGCCATCGTCGTCGATGCCGATGGCCGGGAACTGATTGATTTTGCAGGTGGGATTGGCGTTGTAAACGCTGGTCACTGCCCAGAACCAGTGGTTGAGGCCATCATTGAACAGGCCCGTAAATTTATCCACACCAGTTTCAACGTGACTACCTACGAGCCCTACATCGCCCTGTGTGAAAAGCTGGTCGAAATACTGCCGCACGATGGGCCAACAAAGGTCATGCTGGCCAGTACGGGCGCTGAGGCTGTGGAAAATGCCATCAAGATTGCCCGCCAGGCAACGCACCGTGATGGCATACTTTGCTACACAGAGGCATTTCATGGCCGCACCATGATGGCCATGACCCTGACTTCCAAAGTGGCGTACAAAATGGGCTGCGGGCCATTTGCACCGGAAGTTTACCGAATTGCCTTTCCGAACTATTATCATTATGGGACAGGGATTGACGAAGACACATTTGCCACGCAGGAGCTTCACCGCTTGGACGAATACTTAAAAAGCAATGTTGGCCCAGAAGACCTCGCAGCCATTATCATCGAATTGGTGCAGGGAGAAGGAGGTTTTAACGTTGCACCGAAAAAATATGTGCAAGGCCTGCGCAAACTCTGCGACCAATACGGCATCATGCTCATCTTCGACGAGGTGCAGAGCGGATTCTGCCGGACCGGAGCTTGGGGTGCTTATGAGCATTTTGGCGTACATCCCGACATTTCCACATGGGCTAAATCAATGGGCTCGGGCATGCCAATAGCCGCTATAATTGGGCGAGCCAAAGTGATGGATGCTGCTGGGCCTAGTACCATTGGCGGTACTTATATCGGCAATCCCGTTTGTTCTGCAGCTGCATTAGCCACGATTAAATTTATGGAAGAAAATGACCTCAACGCCAGAGGTTTGGAAGTTGGTAATATCGTGCGAGAACGTTTCGAACTCATGAAATCTCGTTACCCTTCGATTGGGGACGTCCGTGGGCTAGGAGCCATGATGGCGATGGAGTTTGTGAAAAATGGTGACCCACTTCAGCCTGATGGTGATTTGTGCATACAAATAATGGAGGGCTGCTTGAAGAATGGCCTAATCATCATAAATGCAGGCACTTATAAAAATGTACTGAGGCTACTATCTCCATTGGTAATAACAAACGAGCAACTCCATAAAGGACTTGACATACTTGAAACTGAAATTCAACGAGCAACTAACTAATTGAAAATTTAAAATGGAGAATCGAGAATGCAAGCATGCTTCTCAGTTTTCAGTTTTCAGTTTTCAGTTTTCAATTAAATAAATGAAACCATTTTCAATTGCCGGCATCCAAATGCCCGTTTCTGCTATCCATAGCAATATTCCCATGATGAAAATCAAGTTGGATGTACTAATGAATGTATTTCCTTGGGTACAAATGGTTGTATTTAGCGAATTGTGCGCTTTCGGACCCCTCAAGAAAAACGCTATGGCGCTACCCAATCAATATGAGGCTGGTTTTCAAGCATTGGCTAAAAAATATGGTATTTGGCTCATACCCGGTTCCATGTTCCAGCTTTGGGAAGGGAAGGTATACAACACCGCAAGGGTCATTAACCCGCGAGGCGAAATCGTGGGGCGGTATGCCAAGATGTTCCCTTTTTATCCTTACGAAGAAGGCGTGACCGCAGGAAGTAATTTCCTGATGTGGGACGTGCCAAATGTCGGGAAATTCGGGATTAGCATTTGCTACGATATGTGGTTTCCAGAGACCTCTCGTACCATGGTTGCCAACGGGGTAGAAGTAATCATTCACCCAACCCTGACAGGCACATTGGATAGGGAAGTTGAGCAGTCCATCGTGACAGCTACCGCTGCTATGAACCAATGCTATGTAATTGATGTGAACGGTTTGGATGCAGGTGGTAATGGACGTTCATTATTCGTTGACCCTGATGGAAGGGTGATTTGTCAGGGTGGTACAACTCCCCAACTGATGCCCATTGAGATAGATTTGGAACTGGTGCGGCGCAGACGAGAAAGGGGCATACTGGGTCTTGGTCAGCCATTAAAAAGTTTTAGGGACAACACCATGCATTTTGATGTTTACGACCATGGTAAAAAGCATCCATACCTCGATTCATTAGGTGCACTTGAGAAGCCAAAAAGACCATTATGATGGTGATTGAATGATCAGTTATCCATTTCCCCAAAAACCGTCAATACAATAATCTAATAATTTACAATAATGGCTAAAATTAAACCGACCACAGCGCTACATATAAACATAGGTCAACTTCGGATTGATACATGGAATTATTTGAAAAATGAAGCAACAAAACTTGCAACTGCTGAAAAAGGAACACCAGCCTGCAAAAAACACTTGGATTTGGTAGAAGGCTCTCTGAAACAGCTTAGCAATATTGAGCGCTATTTTGCATTTCCGGGATTCCCTAACCTAATGTCTTTGAAGGATACCTGCAAGCAAGGTGAGTATGTCTCCTTGCTTCGTAAAACAAATGATGTAGTTCAGCTTTTGGTGAGTGATGCCTATCGAAATGGTGCCACTTTGGACGGTGTCAACGACTGGGTGAAAAATTCCAAGAAAAGCGGAATCAAAAAGACGGATATTGCTGCTGAAAAGAATTATTTTGAGGTACTTTTCGTGGAAGACCTTTCCGAAATCGCCGAGGCAGAATTGCGCCAGCGGTTGCAGGAAATTCAGGATAAAGATGAACAGTTTGTTTATCGTTTAATCGTGGTACCTTCTTTTCAGGATGCCCTTATCGCATTATCTTTCAACCATAATATCCAATCAGTGGTCGTGAGATATGGCCCGGTTTTCCACTCTAAGCACATTACACCATTAATTCAGCCTTTTATTGAAAATGCGTTAAAGATTGACCTCTCGGAACAGCTGGAATCTGACTTGGGGCCATTACTCGGTCAATATATCCGGCAATTCCGGCCCGAGTTAAATACGTATTATATTACCGATACTGCTCTCACACATTTGAAAGATTCAACGCTCAATAATTTTAACCGCATATTTTACCGTAAAGAAGATGTTCAAGAATTACACTTGAGCATTATTGGGGGTATTCGGGAGCGGTTCAAGACGCCTTTTTTCTCTGCACTTGTTGATTATAGCAAAAAGCCAACGGGAGTTTTTCATGCTATGCCGGTATCACGAGGCAACTCGGTTTTTAAATCAAATTGGATAAAAGATTTCGGCAGATTTTATGGCAGGAATATGTTTCTTGCAGAGACTTCTTCTACAACGGGAGGTCTCGATTCGCTGTTGCAGCCAACAGGGCCACTGAAAAAAGCCCAAGAGATGGCGGCCAAAGCATACGGCTCAGAGCATACTTTTTTTGTCACCAATGGTACATCCACTGCCAATAAAATAGTACAGCAAGCCCTCGTTGAGCCCGGTGATGTGGTGTTTATTGACAGGGACTGTCACAAGTCGCACCATTATGGTTTGGTGCTGGCTGGCGCATTTCCAGTTTACCTTGATTCTTATCCAATTCAGGAATATTCGATGTATGGTGCAGTGCCTTTGAAGGTGATAAAAGAGAAGTTGCTGGAGATGAAGGCTATTGGGAAGTTAGACATGGTTAAAATGCTGTTGCTGACCAATTGCACCTTTGATGGCCTTGTTTACAATGTTGAAAAAGTAATGGAGGAGGTATTGGCTATCAAGCCAGATATGATTTTCCTTTGGGATGAGGCATGGTTTGCATTTGCTGGATTCACTTATACCTATAAGCAGCGCACCGGCATGTTTGTCGCCAAAAAATTATACACCAAATACCATAGCGAAGCATATAAGCATGAATATGAAAAGCATTTAAAATCACTTGCCGAAGGTGAAACAGCAACGTTGCCCGACCCTGATAAAGTCAAAATAAGGGTTTATTCCACCCAGAGCACGCACAAGACACTCTCCAGTTTTCGCCAGGGTTCCATGATACATATTTGGGACGAAGACTTTCAACGGAAAACGACTGACGCTTTCCATGAGGCGTATATGACGCATACCTCCACTTCGCCGAATTACCAAATTTTAGCTTCATTGGATGCCGGAAGGAGGCAGGTACAGTTTGAGGGCTATGAATTGGTGGAGAAAAGCATTGAAATGGCAATGGTGATGCGGGCAAAAATCAACGATCACCCTTTGTTGAAAAAGTATTTCGAAGTACTGACCATTAAAGATTTGATTCCCTCGGAATTTCGGGGAACGGGAATCACTGAATATTATAGCCCCAAAGATGGTTGGACACGGATGGAGGAGGCTTGGTCGAAAGATGAGTTTGCACTTGACCCCACCAAAATTACGCTCTCCGTGGGTAAGGCAGGTATTGATGGTGACACCTTCAAGAATGAATACCTGATGAATCAATTCAACCTTCAAATCAATAAAACCTCTCGCAACACGGTGCTGTTGATGACCAATATTGGCACTACCCGTAGTTCGGTGGCTTACTTGATGAATGCCCTGTTAATAATCGCCAAACAATTGGACGAAAACTTCCGGTCACTGAACCAAAAGGAGTTGGAGATAGCGGAAAAACGTATCCATTCCTTGATGAAAGAATATCCACCACTACCCGACTTTAGCCATTTTCACCATGCTTTCCAGGCAGGCCCGGGCATACCGGGAGGTAATATTCGAGCAGCCTATTTTCTTTCTTACCATGAAGATGAGTGCGAGTATATACCTCTCGAAAACTGCCTGGATACTTTTAAAGATGGGCGAGAACTGGTTTCAGCGTCTTTTGTCATTCCCTACCCACCAGGCTTTCCCGTATTGGTGCCGGGACAGGTAGTTAGTGAGGAAATTATTCATTTTATGCTGGCTTTGGATGTAACGGAAATACATGGCTTCCGACCTGAGCTTGGACTTAAAATTTTTACTGCTTCAGCCATTAGCAATCGTGACATAGTGACTGGAAATGGCCTAGTGAAAAAAGAAGCCATGAAAGCAATAGCCAATAAAAATTAGAAAATACCTTTCTAATATTTCTTCAATAATATTCAACAATTTAAATCAATAAAATAATATAAATGAGTACGACTAATTCAACCGTTAATCCACCAAAAACAGCTGTTAAAAAGATAAATACTGCTGTCAAGCCTGTAGCCAAACCAGCTGCTAAATCAGATGCTATTCAATTAGTAAAGGCTGTAGCCAAACCTGCTGCAAAAACAACAGTAAAGCCACCCCAAAAAGTAACGACAAGGCCATTAAGTGGTATATCCGATATCCGACGTTTTTTCTATAGAAATGAAACACCGATTTATTTCATAAGTGCTACCAACTTCAACCTCTTGGGGGCCGACGAATGGATTAAGGGATTCAAGTTCATCACTTATATTGAATGTTTTGACGGCCTTCACTCCAACGTTTTTTCTCCAAAGGAAGAACTGCCACACGAAGAGTTCCAGAGTATCGAGGACATCAACAATTACCTGTTGAAGCATCCGGAGGTGATTAACTATATCAAGAAACACAAGAAAAAGGGCCAGCAAGACAAGGTGCTTTTTCTGATGTTTGACGAAAAGACAGAGGCACTTGCCAAGAAATTGGGTCTGGAAATCATGTTTCCTTCTGCTGAAATGCGAACCTTCATGGACAATAAGGTGAACACCAACCGTATCGCTGAAAAAGCGGGCGTGCCATGTGTACCTTATGTGCTTTCCAATGTGAAGGACTTCAAACATTTGCGGAGCGTGTCTAAAAAATTGGGCGACCACCTCGTTATCCAAACACCTTTTGGAGATTCTGGCCACACCACATTTTTCATCTCAGATGAAAAGGATTACAAAAAGTATGCAACGGAGATAGAAAAGGAAAAAGAGGTAAAAATCATGAAGCGCATCAATTGCCGTGGCTCGGCTATCGAAGCCTGTGTGACACGCCATGGAACCGTCGTTGCTCCGCTAATGACCGAATTGGTTGGGTTCAAAGAACTGACACCGTACAAAGGTGGATGGTGTGGAAATGAAATTTATGCTGGTGCTTTTACCCCCGAAATACGGGAAAATGCCAGAAAATATACTCAACTTTTTGGCGACCAACTCCGGAAGGAAGGCTATAAAGGCTACTTCGAGCTGGACTTCTTGATTGACCAGGATGACCAGAGCGTTTACCTCGGCGAGCTGAACCCAAGGGTCACGGGCGCCAGTTCCATTACCAACCATGCCGTATTTGCCCTTTCCGATGCACCGCTTTTTATCTTCCATATTCTTGAATGGATGAACCAGGAATATCAACTGGATGTGAATGCGCTCAACGAACGTTGGGGTAATCCTGATAATATTGATTCGTGGAGCCAGCTGGTTGTTAAGCACACCGAAGACAGTATCGAATATGTGACAGAAGCGCCCCAATCAGGCATCTGGCGATTGCAGGATGATGGTACCATGCTATTCGACCGTATGGACACCCACCGTCGCTATGTGGAGTTGGACCATGAAGCCTTTTTTCTAAGGATAACCCGGAAGGGCGACTACTTGTACGAGGGCGCCGACATGGGTATTCTCGTGATGCGTGGGCGATTGATGACCGATGATTTCAAACTGACCAAACGTGCTGAAAAATGGATAAATGCAGTGCGTGAAAACTACAAATCCGTACCACCAGCAAAGCCCGCTGAAATAGCGGAGCGGATAGTTGAGTCAGGTGGATTTAAGTACATGTAATAGCGAGTGGCTGCCAATTCATTGGCATTGCTGAATAAGATGACTGTCACTTTCCTGTGTTTTTCAAACGATGTCTATTTTCAATTTT
>JAHEAS010000797.1 GCA_024642645.1 Saprospirales bacterium
AAATTACCTCTACCCATTTTTTACCGGCAATCAATTCTGCTTTCCGGATTTCCCATTTCTCTTTTGAACCCAATATTTTAGAGAATGCTTTGTCCAGCATGTCTCGAATTTTCTCGTAGCCAGCCACATAAATTCGTGTGTTCGTTTGCCCCAACATTTCGATGATTTCGGCTGCTCTATCTTCGATAGCACTATCTAATGCAATGGGGTCAGCCATGTGTGGACGTGGGCTTAGGGCATGAAATGCCTCAAAAGTAGCCTCGTCATAGTAGCTGGTTAAGTCACCGTCTTTGTCGTTCAAATAAAGCAGTTCCAAACCACTGCGGGCGCCGTAAAACAGCCGGATTTTACCCTTCCAGTCTTTCACGTTTTTGTAAATATGCTTTACAAAAGCCCGGAAAGGAGCAATGCCCGTTCCCATACCAATCAGGATGAGGTTCGAGTTTTTATCCTCCGGTACAACGAATGGCAATTCATGGGGCCCGGTGATGGTTATTTCATCACCAACCTTTCTGTCGCACAGGTAATTGGATGCCACGCCGTCGTACAATTCCCCGTTAAAATCATCCACGTAGGAGCATCTTTTGACCAAAATGGTGATGACCGGCTTTCCATTTTTCTTTTCGGGAAGGTCGGCCACGCTGTACAAACGGTGGTGGAGGGTGTTGCCAAACTCCCCCGTAGCTTTCACCAACACACCAAAACTTTGGTCAACGTTGCATTCAAAATTCGGTTGGTTTACTTCCAGCAATATTTCCCGGATTTCTTCGGTGTTTGCCGGCGTTAGGCGGTTCGTTTTTTTGACGATTGCCTGGTACCTGTTTTCAGTACTGAAGTCTGATAAATGTGCCATATTAAATGGTTATTATTTGATGTATTATATTCAGTTTAGCCTTCCGCATTCTTATTCTTACAGGCAGTTGTGCAGCCGCAATTTCCGCAGCTGCTTCGGCCTGCCAGTACGTCCTCATCGGACATGTAGTCAGAGAAGGTGTTTCCCCAAAATCGCTGGACGATGACCCACAAGGCCATGAGACCAATGATTCCGCCGATTCCGATGAGCAATGAGTTTATCATTTTCTATTTATTTAAACCAGATGTACCAACCCAATTCCCCAATTTCACTGACTTCCCAATCCAGCAAAGCCCATGAATGATAATGACAAAATACCTGCAATCAAAAGCGTCAATACGGTTCCTTTCACCACATTGGGCACCTCCGCAAAATTGAGTTGCTCACGCAATCCAGCCATCAGTACCAATGCTAAAGTAAACCCAGTACCAGCGCCCAATGCGTAAATAAAACTTTCGAAAAAACCATAGCCCTTGTTGGTTTGGAACAGAGCCAACCCAAGAATGGCGCAGTTAGTAGTGATTAACGGAAGAAAAATTCCCAGTGCCCGGAACAAGGCCGGGCTCATTTTTTTGATGAACATCTCCACCAGTTGAACGGTGGAGGCGATTACCACGATATAGCTTATCAATTGTAAAAACGGGGCGTTTATCGCTGCCAATAAGGCATGAAGTCCATAAGCGCACATCGAGCTGATGAGCATCACAAAGGTCACGGCTCCACCCATTTTGGTGGCGGTTTCCATTTTGCCGGATACTCCCAAAAACGGGCAGATGCCTAAGAAGTAGGCCAGCACAAAGTTGTTGATAAGGCTTGCGTTGATGAATATGTACCAAAGTGATTCCTCTTTCATGTTGTTGCTTTTCTTGCTTTGGCAGCGTTAAAAATGAGTAGCCAAATGGCTAAGGTGAAAAATCCGCCAGCAGGCAATATCATGACTATCCATTCCTGATAACTTTTTGGGAAAACAGTCAGGCCGAATATGCTTCCATTGCCCAGCAACTCCCTCACACTTCCCAGGCACAAGAGGGCGAAAGTAAACCCGAGGCCCATCCCCAATGCGTCCAATATGGATTTCCCGATGGTGTTTTTAGAAGCAAAAGCCTCTGCTCTTCCCAGTATCACACAGTTCACTACTATCAAAGAAATAAAGGCGCCCAAGGCCTTGTGCAGTTCAACGCTGATGGCCTGAATCGCATAGTCCACCATCGTTACGAACGTGGCGATAATCAGGATGTAGGAGGCGATGCGAACTTGTTTGGGAACAAAATTCCGCAAGGAAGAAACCAAGATATTGGACATCAACAGCACGAATGCGGTGGCAAGGCCCATCGCCATCGCATTTTCAGCGGTGTTGGAAACTGCCAATGTCGGGCACATGCCTAGCACCTGCACAAAAACGGGGTTTTCACGCCACAAACCCTTGATGAATTCATCGGTGGAGGGGCTGTTTTGCAGCGAAGCGAAAAACCCTTCATTCCCTTTATTTTTTGTCTGGTTACTCATTGTTGAGCTTTTTCATTTTTATTGGCTTCAAACAGGTCTTTGTTTTTGATTATCAATGGTATC
>JAHEAS010000099.1 GCA_024642645.1 Saprospirales bacterium
CACCAACGAGGTTTACCCCCGGCACTTTGTCGAGTAGCCCAGCGAGGCTGGTCTGATTGGTGTTTTCGAGCAAGTTTGGCTTGAGCACATCAAGAGAAACCGTCACTTCGCCCAACGCTCGCTCGTGCTTGCCGCTCGTGACCGTAGCGGTACTGAGGATGTTTGCATTTTCAGCCAGCGCCACGTCCACTTGCCGGCTTTCGTTGGACTTGAGCGTTAGTTTTTGGTGTACTGTCTCCAGACCAACGTAGCTGAATTCCAATTCATAATTGCCAGGGGGTAGTTGTAATTTGTAGTGCCCATTGAAGTCGGTGATGGTACCTGCATCCCCAGCCTGAACCGTAGCGTTGATAAGTGGTGAGCCATTTGCCTCATCGGTCAAAACACCTGTGAGTGTTGCGTTTTGTGCAGTCATCGCAATGACAGCAAACGTTAAAAGAACGGCAAGGGTAGATTTGATTTTGTTCATAAAATGGTGGTTGAGTGAATCTGGATTTGGATTAATGGGCAGTTGAGAATTTGATAAATACAAAGCAAGTTTAGGCAATTCTGCCAATTTTCTCTCTTGGAAATGTTCTCTGTGCGAGTTGGGAAAGTCAGCGCCGGAAATTGACGTTGAGTTAGAGTGGGTAAAATGAGCCATTCCATATTTCTAAAATGGCCTTGGTGTGTATTAAGCGCAAAAATAGAACTTGTTCCCAAAAACCAAAATTCAAATTAAACTTAAACAATTCGTAAGTTTATCGGCGAAGTTTAAGAGTTTTGTCTTCGGAAAAGGATGTCAGCAAGCACCACTTCTTCCAACTTCACCGATTTTCTTGCTCATTTTTTCAACCATAAATAATTTCCTGTATGACTAGATTATTACTCGCCCTTTGCCTTTGCACTTGCGCAACTATCCTCGACGCTCAAACCTGTATGCCCAACATGCAGTATGCCGATTCCACGGCAGGTGTTTACCCTAAACCATACGATGCTGCCACGAACACGGGTGTCGGCATTACGGAGTGCGCTGTTATTGGACAAAATTTTCAATTTAACCTTACTGTGGTCATTAACGACTCACTTACGATTGGGACTGCGAGTTATCCGTTGGATTCTATTGTGATTAACCAAGTAACTGGCTTGCCTATTGGTCTCACCTATAATTGCGACCCTTCGAACTGCCATTTCTTGAAAAACACTTTGAGCTGTGCTTCCATCTATGGTACGCCCACCGCAGCAAATGCTCCTGGGCCTTATGACATGGTTATCAAAGGTGTCGCTTTTATCAATGGCTCTTCCTTTCCACTGCCCTTGGAATTTCCGAACCCACTGATTGCCCCAGGGAAGTACACCATTCACCTTAACGCCAATGCCAGCGACCCCTGTGCAGTAACTGGCACAACCGATTTGGAAGGCTTGGTGAGCATCACTACTCTGCCCAATCCGACAGCAGGAATCACTCAGATTAAAATTAATTCCCAATTAACTGGACAATTCCAAATGCTCGTAGTAGATTTGCTTGGCAAGCGCATCGAACAACGCCAAGTGGGCATTTTTGCTGGCGAAAACACCGTAAATTTTGATGCCAGCTACCTTTCAAATGGACTTTACCTGATACTATTGCAAAATGAGAAAGGCACCGTGACGCAAAAACTGGCCGTGCAGCATTAAGTTTTTAACCTAAGTCACGGCAGCGTTTTTGCACCAAATAAGACTTTTTTTTTGTCTATACAAAACTATGTACAAACATTGACGCCCCGAAAGGGGCGTTTTTGTTGGGATTAATAAGGTGTTTTGTATCCCGATTTTGAACAAGCCTGCCACTATCTGCTTTTTCAATTGTCATTTCACTGTTTTTTAACGGTTCGCCCATGATAAATGAAATTTGGTGACAAACCCTTCGTTTTCAGGTCCTGTGAACTCAACGATTTGAAAAAACGGTTGTTGACTTGCAGGTTTCATCAATGTGGAATGATACTTTTGCAAAATTTTTTTTCAATAAAATTCAATCAATAAAAAATGAAGATTAAATCCTTGATGCTGGCCATCGCTTTTGTTTTGCCATTTGTCGGCATGGCCCAGCTATCTGCACCGCCAGAAAACTGGCAGCACCTCGATAAAATGAAGGACGGGTACTTTGGCGTTAGCGCAAATAAGATGTACAGTGACGTTCTCTCAGGCAAAAAATCCGAAACCGTTGTTGTGGCGGTGATTGACGGTGGTGTTGACTGGCAGCACGAAGACTTGAAAGATGTGATGTGGACCAATCCCGGCGAAATCCCCGGCAACAACATTGACGACGATAACAATGGTTACGTGGACGACGTACACGGCTGGAACTTCATTGGTGGCAAAAACGGCAATGTTAACCAAGACCAGTTGGAAATTACTCGCGTGGTGGCTGCATACCAAAAGCGCTTCAACGGCGTGGATGCTTCTAAGCTTTCCGGCAAAGAGAAAAAAGAATACGACCGCTACAAGGAATTGGAAGAGACCGTATCTTCAACCCAAGCGGAAGCGGCTGCTAGTTTGGGCCTTTATCGTGGCATTTTAGAGTCAATTGTGGCCGTGGAAAAGCAGATTGGAAAGTCGGAAGTGACATTTGAAGACATCGAAAACTTCAAGTCTGATGACCCAAAACTCAGCCGTGCGGCGCAAGTGATGAAAGGGATGATGGCAGAAGGTGCCACCTCTCAGGAAATTAAGGACCAGATTCAAGGTGGTGTGGATTACTTTTCCAGCCAGGCAGAATTCCAGTACGATGTGAATTTCGATGCCCGCAGTGTGGTGGGTGACAACTACGCCAACAGCTACGAACGCTACTATGGCAACAACGATGTTAAGGGCCCAGATGCCAGCCACGGAACGCACGTTTCTGGTATCATTGCTGCCAGCCGTGGCAACGGAGTTGGCATGGACGGCATCGCCAACAATGTGAAAATCATGGCCATTAGGTGCGTTCCTGACGGCGATGAGCGGGACAAGGACGTGGCAAACTCTATCATTTACGCCGTGGACAATGGCGCCACTGTCATTAACATGAGCTTTGGCAAGGGTTATTCCTGGGACAAAGAAGTGGTAGATAAAGCCGTAAAATATGCCATGAAGCACGATGTGCTGCTCGTCCATGCTGCCGGTAATTCTAACCAAGACAATGACAATACTGACAACTTCCCGAACGATAAATTTAAAAAACATGGCCTTTTTGCACCAAAAAATGCAAAAAATTGGATTGAGGTAGGTGCGCTCAGCTGGAAAAACGGCGAGGACATGGCTGCTACTTTTTCAAACTATGGAAAGGAAAACGTTGACCTTTTCGCGCCTGGTGTAGATATTTATTCAACTATCCCAGAGGGTAACTACGCTCGTTTCAATGGTACTAGTATGGCATCTCCAGTGGTGGCAGGCGTGGCTGCGGCCATCCGTTCTTACTACCCCAATTTATCTGCGGTCCAAGTAAAAGACCTGCTGATGTCTACCACAACCATGAGTTCCAACGCCAAAGTGAAAGTGCCAGGCGATGACGAGAACCTCGTCCCATTCACCGATTTGTGCGTCACTGGTGGTGTAGTTAACGGTTTCGAGGCGGCCAAAAAAGCCGAAAAAGTGAAAGGCAAGCGTAAAAAGAAATTCCGTAGTCGGGCTGCCGATGCTGCGAGCGGCAAATCGGTTGCCAAAACACGGGCTTAATTCAGGCCTGAGCAGCTTTTAGATTTGAATTAAATACAGAAGCCCTGCCGACAGCAAGTTGGCAGGGCTTCTTAGTTGGCATTGGACTAATCTTCCAGTACCCCAAATTTTCCAGCATTCAAATCCTCGAAAGCTTGCATGATTTCTTGCCGGCTATTCATTAAGAAAGGTCCATAAGGCACCAAGTTCTCATTGATAGGCTCACCACTTAAAAGTAGAAATATACCCCCTGAATCGGTCTCAACTTGCACCTCCGTTCCATCATTTTGGAATACGACAAAATGGTCAGTAGCCACATCTTCATCATCGTTGATGCGCAGGCTACCTTCCACTACTAAGATACCCGTATTGAAGTGCTCTGGCAAGGACATATTCAATGCTGCACCTGGCTTCAACCTGCCAACATAAGCATGTATGGGGGTAAACGTAGTGGCTGGCCCTTTAACGCCATTGAATTCGCCAGCAATGACTTCTAATACACCGCCATCGTTCGGCAGCTGGTACTTTCCCATTTGCGAATTCTCGATGGCCTGGTACTTGGGCGGGGTCATTTTATCTTTAGCAGGTAGGTTCACCCAAAGTTGAATCATCTGGAAGGGACCGCCTTTTTTGCTGTATTCTTCTTCATGGTACTCTTTGTGAAGGATTCCACTGCCAGCCGTCATCCATTGGACGTCGCCCTCACCGATGATGCCACTGTTCCCTGTGCTGTCATGGTGAGCTACTTTTCCCTTGAAAGCAATCGTGACCGTTTCAAAACCCCTGTGCGGATGAACGCCAACACCTCTCGGTTTGTCCGATGGCGGGAACTCGATTTTTGAGCCATAATCAAGGAGGAAAAATGGGCTCATGCGAAGCATGCCCATTTGGTAGCCATTGGGGAAGAAATTATGCACCCTAAACCCATCGCCAACCATGTGAGGAGGGGGTGGTGCGAGAACTTGCTGGATTGATTTGGTTCTGCTCATACAAAAATTATTTTTTGGGACTTAGAACAACCAAGGAAGATAAAAGTTAATAGGGAAGAATTTTGGCTCCTGACTTAACCCCTGAAGTTTCCTTAGTTTCGTGACCGTTTGCACCTATGTGTGTTTTAGCTATCTAAATACAATACCCTGTTTATGAAAATCCTTCTACATTACCTCCGCCCACATAAATGGCTCGTGCTCCTCACTCTAGCATTGGCAGCCATCAACACCGGTTTTTCATTGATGGACCCAATCCTGTTGGGCAAGATGGTCACGCTAGCCAACGACCACCAAATCGCCTCGCCACAGTTCGATTGGTCGCATTTCTTTTGGAGCTATGAACGCATCGAGCGAAAAGGGCAGTCCTATCTGCAAATGGGGGTCGTGTACCTAGTGCTCGCCTCTGTTTCGGTGGCGATGGTAAGCCGTATCGCCAAGGCATTTCAGGATTACAGCCTGAACGTGGTCATCCAGAAATTCGGTGCAAGCATTTTCACTGATGGCTTAAAGCATGCGATGAAACTCCCCTACCAAGAATTCGAAGACCAACGCAGCGGTGAGACACTTTCCATTTTGACCAAAGTTCGGGCAGACGTTGAGCGATTCATGATAAGCTTTATAAACATACTTTTCGGAGTTTTTGTGGGCGTTATTTTTGTGTTTGTATATGCCTCTGTTTATATTAATTGGCGAATACCTGTAGCATATTTTATAGGCATTATCATACTAACGTTTGCCACCAACAAATTAAGCAAAAAAATAAAAGCCATACAAAAGAAAATAGTTGGCGAAACTAATGCCCTTGCTGGCTCCACGACAGAATCTTTACGGAATATAGAGTTGGTAAAAAGCCTTGGCCTCACCAACCAAGAAGTGGAGCGGTTAAATAAAAATACCTATAAAATTTTGGGATTGGAATTGACCAAAGTAAAGCGCATACGCAGTATAAGTTTTATACAGGGCACGATGGTAAACACACTCCGGCAAATCATTCTTTTTATTATCATGTGGTTGATTTTTAGGAACGAAATGGAGGCAGGCCAGCTAGTCACGATGCAAGTTTTTTCCTTCTTCATTTTTGGCCCATTGCAAGAAATCGGCAATATCCTCCTCTCCTACCGGGAGGCAGAGGCCTCGCTGAACAATTTCAAATCCCTGATGAGTAAGTCGCCGGAGGCAGTGCCAGCGAGTCCCAAGCACTTGGGCGAAATAGGAACCCTTTCGTTCAACAACGTTATTTTTCAGCATAAAACAGCCAACCACCGAGCCATTGACGATATTAGTTTCAATGTAAAAAAAGGTGAAACCATCGCTTTTGTTGGCCCAAGTGGCAGTGGCAAGTCCACTTTGATGAAGTTGATGGTAGGGCTTTACCGCCCCCAAGGAGGCAAGATTTTATACAACAACCTCGACGAAAACGAAATCTTGTTTGACGATTTGCGCAATCAGATTGGCTTCGTCACGCAGGACACGAATCTCTTCAGCGGCACCATCCGGGAGAACCTGCTCTTCGTAAACCCTGCCGCCACACAGGACGATTTGGACTTGGCGCTCACACAGGCTGCTTGCAACAACCTGCTTTCCCGGGCAGAAAATGGCGTGGACACCGTTATTGGGGAGGGAGGGTTGAAGCTCTCCGGTGGCGAAAAGCAGCGCATTTCCATTGCACGGGCGCTGCTTCGCAAGCCTAAACTCCTCATTTTTGACGAGGCAACATCAGCCCTCGATTCCATTACAGAAGAAGAAATTACGGCAACCATCAAGGATGTCTCACAGTCCGGTCAGCAAATAACCGTCCTTATCGCTCACCGCCTCAGCACCATCATGCACGCCGACCGGATTTATGTTTTGGAAAAAGGTGAATTGGCTGAGACAGGTGCCCACGACGAGCTTTTGCAGGAAAAAGGATTGTACTACGCCATGTGGCGCCAGCAAATTGGTGAGCGGAAAAGTCTTGGGACGAGGGCAGCCATTTTGAATTAAATGTATCGCCGAATTCCTGTTCGGCGATACATTACCATTTACTGATTATTCAATATCAACTCAGCTAAATCGTACACCATCACCCGTTCTTGTTGTTCCTTGGCCTTCACGCCATCGGTCATCATTGTGAGGCAAAATGGGCAATTAACAGCCACGATTTCGGCGCCTGTGGCTAGTGCTTCCTCTGTCCGCTCAACGTTGATGCGCTTTTCACCGGGCTCGTCCTCTTTCCACATCTGTGCGCCACCTGCGCCGCAACAGAGGCCATTCGTGCGACAGCGTTTCATTTCAACAAGGTCGGCATCAAGGGATTCCAGCACGGAACGAGGTGCTTCATACACCCCGTTGGCACGTCCCAGGTAGCAGGAATCGTGGTAGGTGATTTTTTTGCCTTTGAACTGCCCACCTTCTATTTTCAGTCGGCCTTCGGCCAACAATTGCTGTAAAAACTGCGTGTGGTGCATCACCTCATAATTGCCACCCAACGCTGGATATTCATTTTTCAAGGTATTGAAACAATGGGGACAAGCTGTCACGATGCGTTTTACCTCATACATATTCAGCACCGCCACGTTCTGTTGCGCCAGCATCTGGAACAAAAACTCGTTGCCCGCTCGACGAGCAGGGTCACCAGTGCAGGCCTCCTCTTGGCCAAGAATTCCAAACTCGACGCCCGCCTGTTGTAGCAGTTTCGAGAAAGCCACCGTCACCCGCTGTGCCCGGTCGTCGAAACTGCCAGCGCATCCTACCCAAAAAAGCACCTCTGGAGTGCGTCCCTCTGCGGCCAGTTCGGCCATCGTTTTGATGTTGCTCATAAATCTTTTGATTGTTGAATTATTGGGATTGTTGCATTGTTATTTTCCACTAACAATCAGGATCTTTTGGGTAAAAAAATTGCCCCGTTCCCCACTGATTTTCGCCACATAAATCCCCATCGGCAAATCGCCATTCACCTCTATAACCAATTGATTTTCAATATTTTGCGAGCTAATCAATTTACCCGAAAAATCAAAAATCGCCAAACGTTTTGCACCTGTTGAAAGCATTTCAGCGCAATCAACCGACTGACCTATTCGATAAGGGTTGGGCAGTCGCCAAATCACCTGCTCCATGGCTACCACCGCCAATACTTCATGGTGGAACCGAGGGTAAAAGTCGCAACTTGACAGTAAGTTCCAAAAAGTCACGTCCCAATACGACACTTCAAAACGAATGAGATTCTGGGCCGTGTCGTACACGTTGTTCACTTGAAAATAATTGACCCATTGGTTGCCGTTCCAAACCAATTCCGTACGCAATGTCAGGTTATTTTCAACATTGTAGTTCTGCAAAATACGGCCAGCATTTACCCAATTGGAATCAATGTTATTCCAAATTTGAGTGGTTTGCTCCGTCATATTGCCTTGGCTGTCATACATTTTCAACAATTGGCTGCTCGAATCCCATTGCATCAATGCTTGGTCATAAACTTCGGTCAATTGCCCCATCTCCAAAGCCTGATTTTGAGGGTCGTAAGAATAGGTCTGCCGGTTCACGTCGTAAAACGAATTAGACGTCGTGTTCCAAAGCTGAAACTTGGTTTGCACGAACTTCCCAAGTACGTTGGTGGCATAAAGGATACGCAGATTATTGCGCCAGTTGCCGTTTTCCCAAAGCTGTTGGGTAAGTGTTTCGATAAAACCATTTGCACCAAACGTTGAGCTAACCCTATCCGAAAACTGCCAATTTTGTCCGTCCCAAACCTTGTTGACTGTCTGTGTAAAATCGCCATTTTGGTTTGGTGTATTCTCCGTGGCAGTGGCGTTCACCCAGGTCAGCGCCAATGTGTCCCAACTTTGTTCCACTTGCTGCACGAGGTTGCCTTGGTTATCGTACACGTAGGTGATATGCGCCAAATTGCGCCACTGCCCAAGCCAAGGCAAATATTTTTCTCGCCGGCTTTCCAACACCTCACCTGTCGGTGAAAAACTGAGGTTGTACTGTCGTTCCGTTGGGGTCGTTGTCGCACCGTTGTGCGAATAACAATAAAGCGAGTCAACTACATAAAAATCCTGCTGCGCCCTCATGGTAAAAACAACAGTGATTAAACACAGAAAAAGGAGCACTTTTTTCATGGATTCCAATTTTTAGCGAGGGATAATTTCACAAAAAACGTTGATAATCAGTGAGTTGCTCCAGTTATCTAAGTTGGCAGTTCGACAGTTGGCAGTGTGCAGTCAGGAACTGCTTCCAAGTT
>JAHEAS010000100.1:0-4149 GCA_024642645.1 Saprospirales bacterium
TGGAGTTAAATCGAGGGTGAAAGACCGGGTTTATGACCGCAAACAAGCAGAAGGTTCCATCCTCTATTTTTACCATGATGGAAAAAAAGTGACGGAGCGAGAAGTGAAATCCGGCTATTACGTCATGCCCGGCGACGTACTGGAGTTTGTGGTGACGGAGCAGCGCAGCAACGAACTTCAAGTGCCTGACATAATTTGCATGAATTATTCCGCAGCAGAATTCCTGGTCAGTTCCTCCAACCTCATCATCGGAAGCGTGAACGAAGAAGGTGATATTTCGAGCCAATCTACTGCGTATGTTATTCGCCAAGACCCAGCGGCTGGACAGCCAATTCAAATGGGTGGCCAAATCACCGTATGGCTTTCGCAATCGCTGCCACCCGGTTGCGATGATGGCAACGATACATCCAACGACAACCAGTAAGGTTTTAACCTTCGGCAACAAAAACGCCGATGTGTCGTTTCCAAAATCCGAAACCTTTTGGTCAAAATCTGAAGTTATCAAGCGAATACATCCGACAATGAAATTTTTACACACTGCTTTTCTGCTGCTTTTTGTGGCTTCCATGCTTCATTCCCAAACGCTCGAAGTTTCACCTGCGCAAGGAAATCCCGTTTTGAGAAGTTTTGCTGCGCAACAAGCTGCCCAAGATGCTGAATTTGTGGAGCAGCTTACGGGCTTTTCTCCGCAAGGCCAGCCCGCTGGCGACCGTGCTGGTGGCTGTCCCCCAAGTCTGGAAGGCAATTACATCGTTTCTGGTGACAGTCTCGAAATCAGTTTGGACACCTTCGGGTTGATGCTGGGAGCGGATCCAGCTACACTGTCCATTGAAAACCTTGGCAGCTTGCAATTCGGTGCTGCCGTGCTGCACGATACCCAATTGTACATCACTTATTTTGCCATGCCAGGCCTCACTGGGGCGGAAATTGAGACCCTACAATTCAAGCTTTCGCAGCCCGGCCACGATACGATTGTTCCAATTGAAATCTTTGTTCGACGGAAGGCGAGGGTAGTGGTTACACAATCACAAACTGTTCAACCTGAGTCAATTACGACGTTCTGCTTGAACAGCGAACTGGATTTTGCGAAGCCAAAAGTATGCAGCCGCTCCTTCGATGGCCCTGATAATTACGATGGCGCTGGCCAGCCAGTTTTCCATCTTTCTTCCTATGATTACCCCGACACCTGTTTGGTTTACTATGCCAGCCGTTTTCCCGGCGTTGATACCGTCAACATTCGAATCTGCGATGAATGGGGCGTTTGCGACATTTTCAAAGTACCTTACATCATTCCCGGCGACACGGTCTCCATTGCTTCAAAACCATTTTTCGATGACTTCTCGTCCTATCCAGGGCCTTATCCCAGTTCAAAATTTTGGTTGGATAAAAGCGTGTTCCTCAACTATACCTTGGCCAAAGATCCACCCTCGGTCGGCCTCGTAACCTTTGATGGACTTGATCGCCGGGGCGATGTGTACGACATCGTGACTGGGGTAGGGGACAGGCTGACTTCAAAGGCGATTGATTTGAGTAATTATAATGCGAACAGCGATGTTTTTCTGCGTTTTTTCCTTGAATCGAAAGGCTATGGATTGCCTCCGGACATTACGGATAACATGGTGCTGGAGTTCAGAAACGCTAGTCGCCAATGGGTAAAGGTTGGTACTTACGATGGAGTAGGTGAAGATGTGCCACTTGATTCTTTCCCACCGTTCCTATTTTATGCAATTAAAGTGGACGACTCGCAATTTTTTCACAAGGGATTTCAATTCCGTTTTTCAGCAACCACCTCGCCGGGCGGCTCGGTGGATATGTGGCATTTGGACTATGTTCAACTGAGCAAGAATGAAGGTTCTAGTGATATTTTTCCAGATATTGCCTTTACGCAGCAGCCGACTTCTATTTTGAAGAATTACACGGCCATGCCATGGAAGCATTTCAAAGGCCATGTTGGCGATGAGACCCGAGACCAATTGACCTCGCATTTTTATAATCACAATGATAATGTGCGTGCGCTTGGCTCATCAAGTGTTACATTCAAAGAATTGTCTTCTGGGTCGAATATTGGCAGCTTCTTTACGGTAGTTGAAAGTGGGACCGATAATAACATGGCTCCTCAGGAATTTTTGCTGCGCAGTCGCACCATTCCAGCTGGGAATTTTACCCAAATTAAGAATGAACTCGATGGAATTGCTGACGGTGGGACAAAGGTGCTAGAAACCACTTTTTCTTTTGTTGAATCTGGTCAAATTCAACTTTTTGAATCCAATGACACGGTCAAGTTGCGCAATACATTTTCCAACTACTTCGCCCACGACGATGGCACTGCTGAGTGGCAGGTTTTCGTCAATCATGCGGTAGGTGGGGAGCGGATTGCCTCGAAATTCCATACAAATGTCGAAGACGAACTACGGGCTGTTCAAATCATGTTTCCCCACGTGAACGGGGATGTGCAGGATCAGCTGTTCAACCTGGAGATTTATTTGGATTCATTGGGCGGCACCCCTGTGCTGGTGCGCTCATTGCTCAGCCCGTTTTACCCAAACAACGTTTATGATACGTTGCAAGGCTTCACTACCTACGTGCTGGATGATTTGCTTGGCACGCCAACGCCAGTTACCATTCCAAAAGACAAGGATTTTTATGTCAGTTTCCAACAGGCATCTTCAGCAGTGCTGGGCATCCCCGTTGGCTTTGACTTGCAGAATGCCTGCGATTGTGGCTGGTCGAACCTCCAGGGCACTGGCTGGAAAAAATTCTCTTCTGGCTTGCAGGGTTCGCTCATGATTCGCCCGGTTTTTGGCACCGCCACCAATACCAACAGTGCGGTTCATGAAACGGCTAGTGCTAAACCATCTCCTTTCAATATTTACCCGAACCCAACTACGGGGCTTGTCAACTTTTCGCTCAAAGAAGGCAATTTTAACGATTTTCATTTAACGGTTTTCAACAACCTCGGCCAAGCGGTCAGTCACGGCAACTTGGAGCGCAGCGTTGAGCTTGGCAACTTGCCAAGTGGGGTTTACCACCTTCGGTTATTGAATGAAAAAACGGGCGAGCTGTTTGGCGAGCGGATTATTTTGGCAAAAGATTAATTTTACCGAAAATTTTGGCGGTGCGACTTGAAAAAGGTTGTATTTTAAATTGTGCAAGTAGCTGAAATTAAGTTACTTGCACAATTTTTTGCCTTTTTACTTTTCACTTTTATCTTTCAAAAAATGGACATCACAGTACAAGAACTAAAGCAAAGAATGGACGCTGGAGACGCTGATTTCGTCCTTATCGACGTTCGTGAAAGTTACGAAAACGACGAATTTAACATCGGTGGTAAATTGATTCCAGTTGGTGCTTTCATGGCAGCTATTCCTGGTTTGAGCGACCACAAAAACGAAGAAATAGTGCTTTATTGCCGCTCTGGCAGTCGAAGTGGCATGGCAAAGCAATTGCTTGTAGCATCAGGGTTTACCAATGTGAAAAACTTGTTGGGCGGGATGATGGCTTGGAAGGCGAACTTTGGGTGAGAAAAACTAGTAGAAACGCTACGATTGTTCTCAACAATCGTAGCGTTTCTCGTTCAAGTTACGATTTGATTTTAACGTAGCTCTTTACGCCGTCACCATTCAGTTTCTTTACAGTCCGCTCAGCTTCTGCCATGTTTGAAAAGCGGTCAACGAGAACGACAGCGTATTTTCCCCGGTCAAATAACTCCACACGGGCGTTGTCATAGCCCAATTTGTTCAGCTTTTTCACTTGCGATTCAGCGAGTGCCTTTTTCGTAAAAGAACCTGCCAGCACCATGAATTTACCATTGGAGTAAGTTGCTTTTTCGCTGTTGTCCGAATCGGATGAACCAGTATTGGTGGCAGGTTTCGTGCTTGTGGTCTCAGTTGCATCATCCTCGGCAGGAGCACTGCTAGCCGAAGTTTCTTCATTACCGGATGGGGTGGAAGTAGTGCTGGGCTTGGTCGTGCTGGTTTTATCGCTGGCTGTATTGCCATTGGCAGTACCGGTCGAGTCCACGTTTTTGTCAATTTCGTAGTCGTAAACCCCATCGTCTTCCGTTTCGACGGAGTCCACAGCGATTTCTGTCTTGTCTTTTGGGTTTTCGCCGTTAAAGACATTGGTCATTTTGTACACTAAAAAAAGGAT
>JAHEAS010000100.1:4159-8851 GCA_024642645.1 Saprospirales bacterium
AGAATGCAGATGCCAACGATGGCAATGGTTACGTAGTCAAGTCTGGACATGGTATCAGAAGTTAGGTGTTGAAAATCAATGAGTTAGCAAGAACAGCTGCATTTGTTCTGAAAAAAAATGGAGCCTTGCTTCAAAGGTAAAATTAGTTTGAAATCTTGGAAACAGCAAACCTCAAATTTGGCTGTTGCCAAACATGGGGATTTAATCTAGCGTGTTTGGGTTGAAATATTGGATTAGGGTGTAATGGCTGGCAGTGCCGAACCCTTTTTTACCCAGGGAAAATTCAGCACTACGCAATGACTGACCTTCGTCAAATTCCTTATGTTTGCCAATGGTGTATTTTCTAAACTACTGACATGCGTTCATCCAAATGGAATAATCTGAATCAACACCATCGTTCCCCATTGGATAGCGCAAAGTCAGTAATAAACCGACTCAAATGAGAACTTGCCTGATTACCATCGCTTTAGCTTACTCCATTTTCTGTGCCGCTCAGCCTGCCATTGAATGGCGCCAAAACCTCGGTGGTAGCGACCAAGACGAAAGCCGCTCCATTGTTACTACTGCTGACGGTGGATATTTTCATGTTGGCCGCTCTAAATCGTCAGATCTCGATATTCCATCCAACCAAGGTGACTATGACCTCTCAGTAATGAAATTATCCTCGGTTGGAGAGGTGGTTTGGTCAAAAGCCTATGGAGGCAGTGGATTTGACAGCGGTTTTGGTGGCATGGAATGCTTCAATGGCGATTTCATCGTGATTGGCTATACCAACTCCACGGATGGCGATGTGGTTGGTAACCATGGTGATTATGATATATGGATACTTCGGCTCGATGCATCGGGTAGTATCATCTGGCAAATAACTTTTGGTGGCAGCGGGGCCGACCTTGGACTTTGCATCCGACAGACCATGAATGGCGATTTTATTGCCTCTGGCACTTCCGCATCTTCGGATGGTGACATCGTTGATGCCAAGGGCGATAATGATATGGTTGCAATTCGAATATCCGCCGATGGCAATATTGAATGGAAAAAAAACATTGGCGGTTCTGCAGGAGATAGGGGTTGGAACATAATTGAATTAGCTGGTGGAAACTTCGTATTGGCAGGTGATTCTGGCTCGCTAGATGGCGACATGCCTGATACCAACAATGGAGAAGCGGATGCCGTTGCCGTTTTCATTGACGATGATGGTGTTGGAACTGTCACTGGCGTTTACAATTATGGCGGGACAGGCAATGATGAGGCCCGTTTTGTTGGCCAAAAACCGAACGGAGACTTGGTTTTTTCTGGTGCAACTCTTTCTGGGGATGGCCAGGTAACCAATTACCACGGTGGATACGATTTCTGGGTATTTTGTGCGGATGTAACAACTGGCGAGTTTCTCTGGGGCGATGCCTTTGGCGGCTCCGCCAATGAATATGCCCGTTTCATGCACGTTGCACCAAATGGGGACGTACTCACAGGAGGCTACGCTGATTCTGCCGATGGCGATATTTTGTTTAGTTACGGTGGTTCTGATGCGTTTCTTATTCGTGTGAATGGTGATGACGGCACGCTTCGCTGGGGGTTCAATTACGGCGGGGCCGGCAATGACTTAGCCTATGGTGCATGCAACACATCGAGTGGCGGATTCGTCATAACCACAGCCTCCAATTCAATTGATGGTGATATTTACAATCCGCTAGGCAACAACGATTATTGGATTTTTAGTTTGGAAAATGATGGTGTTTCGGTCTCCAATGAACTCATTGCTGACAAGTTGTTTGTATCTCCGAACCCTTCTAGTGGCATTTTTGCTGTAAAAACGCCAGAAAACTTCCTTCAAAATTTGCAATCAGCGACAGTATCTGACCTTGCGGGAAGGACCGTAGCACTCACTTGGGAGCCATCTGGTAACGGGCTAGAACTCGACCTTCGCCAATTACCAGCAGGATTATACAACCTCCGTTTGGTTGCTGGAGAAGATTTGTTTTTTGCGAAATTGGTTGTACAAAAACAATAGTGCTGCAACGCTGGTCAAGGCGAAAAATGGAATTGGAAAATTAGCTAAATGAACCTCAAAATTATCTCTGCTGGTGCGGGCTCTGGCAAGACTTATCGACTGACCCAAGAGCTGGTCGGCCTGTTGGCTGCGGGTACCGTGCGAGCTAGTGGCATCATCGCCACTACTTTTACCAATAAAGCTGCCGCCGAATTGCAGGAACGTGTTCGCGTACGCCTGCTCGAAGAGGGCCTCACCGATGCCGCCAATGACCTATCCAATGCCCTAATCGGCACTGTGCACGGGCTTGGTGTAAAACTATTGAAACGCTTTGCTTACGAGGCTGGGGTATCGCCACAAGTGGACATCATCGCCGACGAAGACCAGCAAATGCTGTTTAATCAGTCGCTTGCGATGGTACTGACCAACGAGCGGGTCGAAGAAATGGAGCGCCTTTCCAACCGCTTGGGGTTGTCCAAATCAGATTTTGGTAAAACGGACTGGCGAAAACTGCTCAAGGACCTCGCCGAGGTGGTTCGTGCCAATGATTTTAACGAGGAGGTACTGGAGGTGAGCAAGCAACGCTCTTTCGATAGCTTTGCCCGTTTCTTTGACCCAACTGCTGACCGATCGGTAGCGGCCTGGAACGAGCTTTTGGATGAACAAATTGAAGCTACTATTTCAAGGCTTGAAAACAACGGTGATACCACCAAAGTGACCACCGATGGTGTGAAATCGTTACGAGAAATTAAGGCAGAACTTCGGCTTCGGGGGGAACTGAACTGGTACAGTTGGGCGAAAATTGCGAAGACAAAAATAGGGGCAAAAAGCCGTGACGACATGGCCGAATTGGTCGATTTTGCAAATACACACCTTGGTCATGCTGGCTTACGGGAAGATGTTAAGTTGTTCATTTACAACATTTTCGAGTTGGCAGCGGCTGCCATGGAGGAGTTCGAGCGATTCAAAAAAAGCCGGGGGTTGATTGATTACAACGACATGGAGAGCTACGTCAAAAGGTTGCTCGATGACCCGACAGTGCAAGAAGTCTTAGCCGAAGAACTGGACCTTTTATTGGTTGACGAATTTCAGGACACGAATCCGCTACAGCTCGAGATATTCCTAAAACTTTCTCGTTTTGCTCGCCATTCTATCTGGGTGGGCGACCCTAAGCAGAGCATTTATGGCTTTCGGGGAGCAGATCCGGCGTTGATGCAGGCAATCATTGAGGGGCAGGGTGGCTTGCAGACTGATAATATCTTGTCGCATTCTTGGCGCTCCAGAGGGGATGTAGTTTTTGCGACCAATGCCATTTTTACCAAAGCATTTTCGCACTTACCTCCCGAACAAGTAGCCTTGCGGCCCAAACGCAGCAAGCTGGCTTCCACAACCTCCGCTAACAAACTAGACGAGCCCCCCGAAATGGGCAACGCACTTGTCCACTGGCATTTTAACTACGATGGTGAAGGCCGAAAACCAGGAAAAGAATGGCTTCACAGCTGCATCGCTAATACGATTCGGTTGAACTTGGAGCGGGGCATCACCATTTTGCCGAAGGGCGAAAAAAACTACCGCCTCGCTCAGCCTGGGGACGTGGCAATCCTGTGCCGTTCCAACAATGACTGCCGGGATGTGGCTGGGGCATTGCACCGGGCTGGGTTGAGAGCAGCCATTTCAAGGGCTGGACTGATGGCTACTGCTGAGGCAAAGCTAGTGCTGGCATGCCTGAAATTTATTCTCAACAAATACGATTCGCTATCAGTAGCAGAGATTTTGCTGCTCGCCGCCCGGCTTGAGTTGCATGAAATCGTGGAGGACCGACTGGCCTACCTTGAAGCATCGGAAGAAGGAAAGTTGGACTACAAATGGGGCGAACAACACGAATTTGTGCAGCGGCTGAATGAATTGAGGCCGCAGGTAGCTGAGTTGTCCGGCTCAGAAATCCTTGCATTGCTGCTGGAGGAACTAGACCTTCGGCGTATTATCATCACTTGGGGAAATGTCGAACAACGCCTTGCAAATGTGGACATGCTAGTGAATTTTTCATTGCAATACGAACAAGCCTGCAACCGGCTACACAGTGCTGCATCCTTGGGCGGGTTTTTATTGTGGACAAATGATTTAGCGCAAAACGATACTGACCTTCAAGGTTCTGGCGAAAATCCAATGGCAGTGAACATCTTAACTTATCACAGAAGCAAGGGGTTGGAATATCCCATTGTGATTTGTCACAGCCTGGAACAGCCGTTGCGGGAGGATGTTTGGGGGATTTCGCTGGTGTCAGATACAAAGGTGGTTGATTTGGACAACTTGCTGGGCAATCGCTGGGTTCGACTTTGGGTGAACCCTTACTCCGACCAGTTCAAGGGAACTGTATTGAGTGAACGCATGGATGTCTCTCCTGAAAAAGTCCAGAAAAAAATGGCTGCATTGGCCGAGGAAGTTCGTCTGATGTACGTTGGATTGACTCGTGCAAGGGATTATCTTGTATTTCCAACTAGAGAGAAACAGCCAATTTGGCTCAACCGAGTTTGTAATAATGGTCAAGAGGAGCTGCCAGCCCTGGATGCCAACACTGATGAAAGTTACTGGGAATGGGAAGGTAAAACCTTGCTGATGAGTACGTCTGTAGCTTATTTTCCAAACGATTTTGGCCATTCGGTGCTTCAAGAAGTTGCTTGGAATCAATTGGCGGAACGGGAAGG
>JAHEAS010000798.1 GCA_024642645.1 Saprospirales bacterium
GTTGGGTGGCGAGGCGAGCATGGTAAGCAACTCTGTTTCACGATGGGAAAGCTGGCGAGGCGAGGCTTCGCCTAGGCGCAGTTCCTGGCGATTCGGAAAAAAGTGAAAGCCGCCTAGGACGATACCGTCCAGGGGGTTTTGGACAGGCTGGTTGCTGCGCAATGCCAGCAAATTTTGCAACCGAACAATAAGTTCTTCCATACTGAACGGCTTGCGCACGTAGTCGTTTCCGCCGGAGCGAAAGCCTTGCAGCACGTCTTCGGTCTGCACTTTGGCGGTGAGGAACAGGATGGGCACGGACGGGTGTTTTTGCCGGATTTCCTCGCCGAGCGAGAAGCCGTCCCGGTTCGGCAGCATCACGTCCAGCACGCAGGCATCCGGCTGAAACTGCTCAAAGGCAGGCATCACCTTCCCTCCATCAGCCACCAGCCGAACTTCGAACTGGCGGGATTCGAGGGATTCCTTGACGATTTTCCCAAGAAATGGCTCATCTTCGACGTAGAGTATTTTGGTCATTTTCTTGCGTTGCTTCTGATTGACGATTGACTATTACATGATTGTTGAGTTTTGATGGAATGGACGAATTACGATGTGGAATCGGCCATAGAAAATAACCCGTCCAAAATCACATCAACAATCGACAATCATGTAATCGGCGATCAACAATCTAAAAAATCACCCAATTGGCAAAGCGATACTGAACACCGACCCGCCCCCTTCCCTTTCTTCCACCCCTATCCGTCCGCCGTGCTGCTGCACCACGCTCGCCACGTAGCTCAATCCCAGCCCATGTCCCTTTGCGTTGTGGACATTGCCGGTTGGCACCCGGTAGAATTTTTCGAAGATGCGCTCCCGATGCTCCGGCGATATGCCAATACCCCTGTCGGCCACTTCGAGTTTGATTTCATTCGCTTCGCAAAACAGGCGAACAGCAATTTCGGGCCGATCGGGACTGTATTTCAGGGCGTTGTCGAGGAGGTTGTAAACGACACTGGTGAGGTGAAGTCGGTCGCCTTTCAGCACGAAATGCTCGCCTGTTGCCTCGAAGCTCACCTGTGCATCTTGGTTCTCAAACTGCAATTTCATGGAGGCCAAAACCTCGTTTACAATCGCCTGAAAATCAACGGATTCGAGGTGCAGCTCAGGCGCTGTTTTCTCAAAAAGCGACATGCGTAGTACCTTGTCCACGAGCAGGCTGAGGCGGTTCAGCTCGCTTTTGGAGATGTCGAGGTACTCCTTCGTGCGGGCTGGGTCACGCATGGCGTCGAAATTGCGGAGCGCTTCGATAGCCACGCCGACGGTGGCAATGGGCGTTTTAAGCTCATGCGTCACGTTTTGGATGAAGTCGTTTTTCAGTTCGGTAAGTCGGCGTTGGGCTTGCAGGTTTTTGAAAACTAGGAGAAATGCCCCAGCCACGCAGCCGAAAAGCAACAGTGAAAACAGCCCTTCCGGCAATATTTTCTGAAAAATATAGCCCCGGTAATTCGACAGTTCGGCGGCGTAGCTTTCGCCGCTGGCAAGGTCAGTGTAGCTGCCGGAGCGTACCCAATTACCACCAGAGAGCGAGTCGTTTTTTGTACTGACTATTTTAAAACCAATGGGCAATTTCGAGTTGCGCATGGAGGCCGTGAAGTTGGAGTCGAGCATGGCCAACATCGCTGGATGGTTGGAGGCGAAACTGACGGAATCAGTCTCTCCGTCCTCCGAAGTCATGGCCACAATCATGGAAAGTGAACCAGCAATTTCCGCCTCGCTTCTGCCGACAGGTGCCGACGAGATTCTGATTTGGACGTTGGTATCTCGCTTCTCAAATTTGACTTTTTCATCGCTGACGAAGGTCATGATTTTTAGGGAATCACCTCCCTGCGGCTTGGGCAGCCGAAAGGTGAACTTTTCCTGAACGGAATCCCCTACCCCATGAATTTCGTGTGTCAGCAGGCGGTCCATCATTTTCCCCTCGATTCCCCGAATGCTGTTGACGAAGAGAAATCCAGTTTCCTTTTTCAGCGCCAGCACCTCGTCGTTCCATGTTTTTTTCAAAAAAAGCAGGAGAAACCCAGCCAGCAGCACAAGGCTGGTGGACATGAGGATGATGGAAAATTTGTGGCGGTCAAGCTTCATGCGACAAAGTTAAGGTGTCGGATAACGGGCTGCACGATTCATTAACCTTAATTAACCTTAAACCAAGGTTGATTAACCTGCTTTCGCAGATGTCCGCCCTAATTTTGTCCCATCGAAAACATGGGTTGGCTTTGCAATGAAGCCAGCCTGTTATCCACCATCAAAACTTTCATCAACATGAAATTCAAACTAATCGCACTTGCCATCCTGCTGCCAATTTTTGCCAGCGCTCAAAAAACGGAGGGTGAAATCACCTACACCGAAACCGTCAAACTTCACCTCGACTTCGGCGACGGC
>JAHEAS010000799.1 GCA_024642645.1 Saprospirales bacterium
AGCTATGCGGTTGGAGGTGCTGGCGAGAACTGCCCAGGCGGATTTTTCAAGTTTTGAAACTTTGGGAAGTCTGGATCCAAAAATCATTTTAAAAAATGTCCTCGCCGACCTGAAAGCAGGCATTGACAAAGGCCAAATTGCGTATCGTTTTCACCGCAGTCTTGCCCGTTTGGTAGGTGAAATGGCGTCAAGTTTTAGGGTTAAAAAATTGGCGTTCAGCGGTGGTGTTTTTCAAAATTCGCTGCTAATTGATTTGATTATCAACGAGTTAGGTGAAGAATACGAACTTTATTTTCACAAGGAGCTATCGCCAAATGACGAGTGCATTTCATTCGGGCAGTTGGCGGTTGCCTATCTATCACGCCTGACTTTAAAAGCGGAACCAACTTTTACGATGGCTACTAAAGTAGCTGCGGAGGTTCCCCTTTAGGGGCCAGGGGTAAAACAATGATTATGTGCTTAGCCATTCCAGGAAAAATCACCGCCATCACCGCCCAGTTGGATGAAACGTTCAGGGTTGGAAAAGTCTCTTTTGGTGGCATCCACAAGGAAGTCAACCTCTCGATGGTGCCGCAAGCGCAGATAGGCGACTATGTGCTGGTACACGTCGGCGTCGCCATCAGCGTGGTGGACGAGGAGGAGGCGAAAAAGACCTTTGAGTACATCCAACAGATTGGGGAACTGGCGGAATTGAACCCTAATGACCGTTAGCCTCTTAGGTAATCGCATTGAAAAATAATGCGAGCAACAATAAAACAGTTTGCCATGAAATTTCTCAGCGAATACCGCAATCCCGAAGTTGTTCACCAATACCTCGACGAGCTGCACCGAATCACGACCCAGCCTTGGACCATCATGGAAATCTGTGGTGGGCAGACGCATAGTTTGGTGAAAAACGGCATTCTCGACCTGTTACCGAAGGAAATCACGATGGTACACGGGCCCGGTTGCCCTGTCTGTGTGACGCCACTCGGCATCATCGACGAAGCGATTCATCTGGCTGAAAATGAGGGCGTTATCCTCTGTTCTTTCGGTGATATGCTGCGGGTGCCCGGCTCGAAGAAGAGCCTGCTGGAAGCCAAGGCAAGTGGCGCCGATGTGCGCATTCTCTACTCCCCACTCGAAGCGGTTAAACTCGCCCAGGAAAATCCCAGCCGTCAAGTTGTGTTTTTTGCGGTTGGCTTTGAAACGACCGCTCCGGCCAATGCCCTCTCCGTGGTGCAGGCAGCGCAGTTGGGGGTGAAAAATTACAGCATCCTTGCCTCCCACGTGCTCGTACCGCCAGCAATGGAGGCTATTTTGAGCGACCCTGAGAGCCGGATTGATGCTTTTCTCGCAGCGGGGCATGTTTGTGCTATCATGGGCGTGGAGGAATATTACCCAGTCGTTGAAAGATACCAGGTGCCCATCGTCATCACGGGTTTTGAGCCAGTGGATTTGTTGCAAGGCATTTTGATGGCGGTTCGCCAGTTGGAGAGTGGGACGGCGAAGCTCGAAAACCAGTACGCACGGGTGGTGCAGCGGGAAGGGAACAAGCTGGCGCAACAGACTATCAGCCAGGTTTTTGAGGTGGCCGACCGGGCCTGGCGGGGCATCGGAACGATTCCAGCCAGCGGTTACGAGGTGAACGAGGGGTATGCGAAATTCGACGCTCGCCGGAAATTTCAATTGGATATGCAAGCAGTGGAAGAAAACAAGGAATGCATCGCTGGCGCCATCATGAAGGGCCTGAAAAAGCCTTTTGACTGCCCGAATTTCGGCACAAAATGCAAACCAGAGCACCCGCTTGGGGCACCGATGGTATCGTCCGAAGGGGCTTGTGCGGCGTACTACCATTTTGCGAGGGCGGAGGCAGAAGTATAGTTTAGCCCATCGATTGTTTTTCCATTGACAAAAATAACCCGTTCCGCTGTCAAAAATCACCGCAGGCCTTGCCCAGTCATCTCACCTTGTGGCCTTATTTCAAAGCATTTATTTAAAACATAACCTAAGTTGCGGATGCTGGTTGATAAGGGTTGATTTAGTTGATAAAGGTTGATATTTAGCTGCTTGGTGGTAAAATCAACCCTTATCAACCTCATAAACTCCATCAACCAACTCAAGTCTTAAATTATCCACAACTTGAATTAAAACATAGTAACCATGTCCGATACAACGAAAGAAGGCTTGCGAAAAGCAGCGCTGCACTACCATGAATTTCCCCGTCGGGGAAAAATCGAGGTAGTCCCTACCAAACCCACAGTCACCGCAGATGACCTCTCGCTAGCATACACCCCCGGGGTGGCTGAGCCTTGTCTCGAAATCCAAAAAGACCCCGCTATGGCCCGGCGCTACACTGCCAAAGGCAACCTCGTGGCGGTAGTGAGCAACGGCACCGCCGTGCTCGGCTTGGGCAATATTGGTGCACTGGCTGGAA
>JAHEAS010000101.1 GCA_024642645.1 Saprospirales bacterium
GAAGTGTATATCATCATCCTTCCAGCGATGGGTTTGACTTCTGAAGTGCTTTCTGTTCACTGTCGCAAACCGATTTTCGGATATAAAGCGATGGTTTACTCCATCCTTGCTATCGGCTTCCTGTCATTTATAGTTTGGGCTCACCACATGTTTATGTCTGGTGTGAACCCCTTTATCGCCAACTTCTTTGTGATATTCACACTTATCATCGCTGTACCGTCTGCGGTAAAAGTGTTCAACTGGATAACTACTATTTATAAATCAAATCTTCGATACAATGCGGCCTCGATGTTTGCCATTGGCTTTGTTTCGATGTTCATTTCTGGTGGTTTGACAGGTATTTTCCTTGGCAACTCTGCGATTGACATTCAAATGCACGACACGTATTTCGTAGTTGCTCACTTCCACATTGTGATGGGCGTAGCAGCGTTCTTTGGCATGTTTGCAGGTGTTTACCATTGGTTTCCGAAGATGTTTGGCCGTTTCATGAATGAGACAATGGGTAAAATGCACTTCTGGGGAACCCTGATTGGCGCATACGCAATTTTCTGGCCTATGCACTATTTAGGCATGGCCGGTGTTCCTCGGCGTTATTACCGTTTCGATAACTTCGATACATTTTCGCATTTCTCTGCAATGAACCAGTTCATCACCATTGCTGCCATCGTAACTTTTGGCTTCCAAGTGTTGATGTTCGTGAACTTCTTTTACAGCATTTGGAAAGGCAAAAAAGTTACCAGCAAAAACCCTTGGGGGGCAACAACGCTAGAATGGACCACTCCAATAAATGTGGGCCATGGCAACTGGCCTGGCAAATTGCCGACGGTACATCGTTGGGCTTATGATTACGGTAAAAATGGTGAAGAATTTATCAACCAAGTAGAGCCTTTGAGAGAAGGAGAGACAGAAGACCATTGATTATTACTAACTGATTAACAACCACTTGTGAATAAGTATACCAAGGTTGCCACTACTTCTCCGTTAAGATTGGTTTCGCAAAAAGTGCGGGACTTCGGTGAGTTGGTAAAGTTTAAACTATCGTTGACTGTTGTATATTCAGCAGTGATGGCCTACTTAATTGCAGCCGAAGGAGGCGTAAACTGGTTTTCCGTTCTTATTCTATCCCTCGGAGGATTTTGTGTGGCTGGTGCAGCGAATGCGCTGAACCAAGTACTGGAAAGAGATTTTGACAAATTGATGAAGCGTACTGCTAATCGACCACTTGCTACAGGCAGGATGACCGTTTCGGAGGCAGTGTTGGCAGCAGGCATCTTGAGCATTATCGGCTTGATGTTGTTGGCGTTGTTCAATCCATGGGCCTCTTTTTTCGGCGTCATAGCCTTGTTGAGTTACGCTTTTTTATACACGCCAATGAAGCGGATTTCACCCTCTGCGATTGCAGTAGGTGCATTACCAGGTGCATTACCAATGCTGATTGGTTGTGTAGCATTTCAAGGTGAGCTGACATCATTGGCATTTACCTTGTTCTTGTTGCAGTTCTTTTGGCAGTTCCCTCATTTTGGGGCCATCAGTTGGCTTGGATTTGAGGACTATCAAAAAGCAGGCTTCAAGTTCGTGGCGGCAAAAGATGGAAAACAAGACCCAAGCATTGGCTTACAGGGTATTTTTTACGCCCTTTGCCTCTTGCCAGTTGGGTTAGTTCCATTTTACACCAATGTTACTGGGCCGATTTCAGCTTTGATAGTTTCGATTTTGGCACTGGTTTATGCTTGGTTTGGCTGGAATCTCTACAGAAAAAGTGACCGAAAGGCAGCTATGCAGCTAATGTTTTTCTCATTTTTTTATTTGCCGCTTGCACTAACTGCGCTGTGGCTGGATAAAATCTAAAAATGGACTTAACAATTCAAGAAAATGCCGGAAGGAATAAGATTCATCCTTACAAATTTGCAGTTTGGGTGGGTTGTGGTTCTATTCTCATGATGTTTGCATCATTGACTAGTGCATATGTGGTGCGGCAAGCAGCTGGAAATTGGTTGGAATTCCAACTGCCAGCTATTTTCAAGATGAGTACCCTAGTCATTTTATTGAGCAGTGCCACGCTTCATGCTTCGTTCATAGCATTCAAGAAAGAAAAGGAAAAGCAATATAAATCACTGCTAGTGGTAACCTACCTTCTGGCAATACTCTTTTTTGTTTTTCAGTACCAAGGCTGGGTGGCGCTTTCTGAGAGTGGTGTTCCATTTACGCTTAATCCATCAGGAGACTTTATCTACGTGATTTCATGGTTTCATGCAGCACACGTTGTCGGAGGTCTGGCAGCACTGACAGTAGCTTTGATTCACGCTTTTGGGCTAAAGTTTAAAACTACTCCTAAGCGCAAGATTAGATTTGAATTAACACTGACCTACTGGCATTTTGTTGATTTCTTGTGGGTCTATTTATTTATATTTTTGTCATTTTATCGCTAAATGATTTTTTGTCATACTGTCCGAACTTAAAACTTGGAGCAGTCAATCGAACCAACTATTCAACAATCATTATGGCTTCAGAATCAGCAGTTTTAGAGCACGACCACGAGACAGACGAGCAGCTGTGGTCGGGAGGGAAAGAACCATTCAAGGCAAGTTACGGCAAGCTGATGATGTGGTATTTTCTTCTGTCAGATGCTTTTACATTTTCAGGATTCCTAATCGCCTATGGTGCGCTGCGTTTCAGCAGCAATACCTGGCCAATCCCTGATTTTGTTTTCGAAAAAGCACCTTTCGGCATCCACAACCTTTTTGGAGGTAAAGCACCACTGGTATTTGTAACATTCATGACTTTTGTCCTGATTGCCAGCTCTGTTACCATGGTACGTGCCGTACAAGAAGGTCATCGCAATAACAAGCGAGGTGTAGTGCTTTGGATGTTCCTGACCATCCTAGGTGGAGCAACATTCCTTAGCTGCCAGGCTTGGGAGTGGACAACACTTATAAAAGAAGAGGGCGTGTCTATCCTAACCAACCCATTCTCCATGCACGAAGAAGGAGGCCAATACCTTTCAGGCAAGGAGCTAGAAGCTCAAGGATTTACCAAGACCGAGCAGGATTTTCATGGTGCCAAATCTGTTTACTATCTCCCACAGGGCAAACCTGATGTTGTTGAAAATCGCTTTTTTGAAAAGATAAGCCACGAGGGTGAGTCTTTTGCTGGAAAATCGTTTGAGGCAGAATCTCCATATTTGATTACCATAAATCACGGTACACATCAGTATGAGCATGGTGCTTATAAATCCGCTAGTGGAGAAATTGTTAAAGAAGCATTCGGCCCAGTTGCGTTTGGTGCCTTGTTTTTCTTTATCACGGGTTTTCACGGTTTCCACGTATTCTCTGGTGTTGTCTTCTTAGCAATGGTGATGATTAATGCGGCAAGTGGGATTTACGCCAAGCGAAACAATCATTACGAAATGGTGGAAAAAATTGGCCTATACTGGCACTTTGTGGACTTGGTTTGGGTCTTCGTATTCCTTGTATTTTATCTACTCTAATTATGCAAGGTGAGTACAAATTTTTCAACTAAATCTTAAAATTCAAAACTTAGGAAATATGGCAAGTCACGCAAGTTATGCCGAACAGAAAAAACTCGTAGTATATGGCTTGAAATTGTTGGGAGCCATCACTATCATAGAGGTATTGATTGCCTTGCTTGCCAAGGGACACCTCATTCATGGGGTGCATTTTACAGGTGCACTGCATTACATCTACATGGCGTTGATGGTAGGATTCAGCCTTTACAAAGCATACTTTATTGTTTATAATTTCATGCACATGGCATCCGAAGTACAAGGCTTGCGCTGGAGCGTTCTATTGCCAATGTTGCTGCTTGTTTGGGCAGTTATTGCCTTCTTTCAAGAAGGGGCATCATGGGGGGCAAGGCGTAACCTAATAATCAAAAAGAACCACGAAGAGGTGAACAAAAAACCTGCTACTGGTACTCTCGATTACAACGAATTAACGGTTCAAGACTTAATTTAAGTAACATCGAAAAAGGCGAGACCAAACAGGCTCGCCTTTTTTGTTTTTCAATTTTCTATGGAAGAAATTGATGAAGTAAAACCTGCAAACAAATTCTGGCGGACGATTATGTTCGCTGTCCTTTTTCTGCTCCCAGTTGGCTCCTTGGTTTATTTGTACATGGGTCGTACCCATTCTCGCACGGCTGTTGCCGAGTTGGAGATGCTTGGTAAAGTGACTGGGTTTCAGCTAAAAAACCAGCAAAATGAACCCATTAGTCCAGAGATACTGCACGGCAAAGTCACCATTGTAAATTTTTTGCCAAAAGACTTAGCCGCTGCTAAGCCATTGGCTGACCGAATTGGTAAGGTTCATCAAAGTTTCGATGATACAGACGATGTAATCCTGTTATCTTTCATTGAAATCGATACAACCAAAACGCTACTTGAAAGGGCCACTCAGCTTGGTATCGAAGATCATACACAATGGTACCTGCTTGGTACTTCTGCAGTAGAATGGCAGCACCTGGCCAATGATATTTACCATTTGCCCAACCCACTAACTGGTGTAGCAATGGCTGATACCAGCCTGGCAATCAGGAAGCTATATGATATCAACGACAACCAGCAAATGGGGCGTATGGTAGAGCACATTGCCAAGGTTATTCCCAAACAAAAGCGGCGTTGACCTGTTTAAATCCTAAAATTTTCACAGATGGGCGATGTTCAACCAAACTTAAAACTTGAGAAAAAACTAAACCTAGTTGCTTGGGCAGTTACTATAGTGGTGCTTTTGTTGGTATCTCTGATGCACCGTTTCCATCTTGAAACCGACATAAATTTCAAGTTTCTTCCGGCAGTCTATTCTACGCTCAATGCGCTTACAGCAATATCACTGCTAGTTGGCCTTTATTTTATTAAGAATAAGCAAAAAGAGAAACACGAAAAAGCAATGACTTTTGCCATGTTTTTATCACTGCTTTTCTTACTGGGGTATGTGCTGTACCATGTCACCAATGCAGATACCAAGTTTCTTGGTGAGGGCTGGATTCGGCCTGTTTATTTCTTTCTGCTCATCACACATATCGTGTTGGCGGCAGTCATTTTTCCTTTTATCTTGTTTACCTATATCCGTGCTTTTACTGGGCAGTTTGCTCGGCACAAGAAAATTGCAAGGTGGGTCTATTGGTTTTGGTTGTATGTTGCAGTGACTGGGCCTGTATTATATTTGATGATTAAACCTTACTACAATTGATATTGACCATGAAAAATAGCTTTTTCAAATCGGTAGTTTTTGCATTCACACTTACAATGGCAGCACCTATTGCGGTGCACGCTCAATGCCCTATGTGTAAAATAGGCGCAGAGAGTAACTTGAAAAACGGTGGTACGGCGGGTAGCGGTCTAAACGCAGGCATTCTTTATATGCTAGCAATGCCGTATTTATTGGTTTCCACACTTGGCTTCGTCTGGTATAAAAACCGTAAAAAGGAAAGCGAACTCCCTGATGCTTAGTCAGTTGGAATAGGGGCGTTTGTTCTTCCAGATAGCCAAAGCACAAAGAAAACAAGGGCTGCAATTACTGCCGCAGAACCTAGCAAGTTGAAAAGCACGCCCAAACAAGTAAGCCCGCCAATAGCGAAAAATATTATTGAAAGCAATAGCAGAATCAAGCTTGTCAGCAATTTTCCTGAAGGTAAACTCATGCTTATAACCTGCTTCCAAGACTGCATTTTTTGCTTGAATTTTCGAACCTTCCTTCCAATTTTTTCTCTGAATGAACTTCGTTTTGTTTTTTCCCCTTTTGTAACGGGTGTACTATTTCCCATGACCGTTTCATTCACTGGTCGCTTCGAACTTGCAGCATAGCCTACTTGGGGAAATGAACTAAATAGTAAAAGAATTAAACAGGAAAGCCACAGCGATTGCTTCATAATTGATTGATTTTGTTGCCTTTAGATAAATCTAGACTAAAAATGACGCTCGTAATAGTCCACCACCCGGTCATCGGTCAGGATATCAGAGTGCTTCAGTTTTTGCATTAAAACAATGCCCTCCAAGGTTCTACAACGGCTCAATGCTACATAAGTCTGCCCATGCTCAAACGCACCTTTATCCATATCAATTATCACCTTGTCAAAAGTTTTTCCCTGTGATTTGTGGATAGTGACAGCCCAAGCCAAGCGGAGCGGGTACTGCTCGAAGGTGCCAATTACCTCCGCTTCAATCTCATTGGGGTCTTCTTTGCTGGGGTGGTAGCGGATGATTTCCCATTTCACAGGCACAACATTGATAACTTTTGGACTGCCGGTTTCGTTAGTGAAAACCTTTATGCCTTCCTCGTCAAAAGCAGTCACCTTACCAATGGTGCCATTCACGTAGTTACTATCTGGGTCGTTTTTGATGAACATAACTTGGGCGCCTTCCTTCAGCCGCAATTGCATATCAGTTGGGTATTGCCTAGGGTCAAAAGTACCCTGCACTTTGGCAATAAACGATTGCTCCGGCGTCGCTAGGTTGGAAAGCTCCCGCAAATTGATGCGGTCCACCTTGGCGTTTCGTGGGGAAAGAGTGATGAAGGATTGTTCCGCCTCGAAATGAGGTTGGTAGCGTTGGTTGAGGTCGTCTAGGTCTTCCCAATCCACCGTGTTGTGACGCACAGCCTCCAACAAACGCAGAAAATGGCGGTGTTCTTGACGATAAACCTTCCGCAACTCCATTTTTTCAAACTCAAAATCACGCAAGACATTTGCCGAAAAAAAATAGGGCGTCTCGAAGGCCATTTCAAATAACCGCTTTTCTTCTACGCTGGCGATGACCGGTGGCAATTGAAACAAGTCACCAATGAAAACCATCTGTACGCCGCCAAATGGCATTGGATTGTCTCGATTTAGGCGAAGCGAGCGGTCCATAGCATCGAGGAGGTCGGCACGCACCATGCTGATTTCATCTATCACCATCACCTCAATACGTTTGAACCATTTTTTGTTGAAATGCTTCGTAATGTCCTTTGCCTGAATCAGCCTTGGTGGGAATCCGAAAAAAGAGTGAATGGTTTGTCCCTGAACGTTAAGTGCTGCAATGCCAGTAGGGGCGAGCACCACCAACTTCTTGCGGGTAGTGCTGCGAAAAAGCTGCAACAGCGTGGACTTGCCCGTGCCCGCCTTTCCCGTCAGGAAAAGGCTCTGTTCGGTCTTCTCCAATACGTCCAATGCGTATTTGAAGCCGTCGTTCAGTTCGAGTGGTGCTTTGTTGATGAGTGACATTATTGCTTGCTTCGGGTTGGAGCAAATATAGGTCTTTTGCCATTCAAGCTGACCGAAGTATGGTCATCCCGGCGGTTTCAGTTAGTCGTTTAAAATCTCTAATTGTAAATTTGACTTTCACAATAATCGAATCGAAACCTTCTAAAGTAGAATTGAAATGCTTAGTAAAAAAATGGAGGCTTTTATGGATAAAATTCAATTTGATTATAGAAAGTCCAAGATTTTAAATACTCAAAACCAAATTGTTTATCATCAAATTGAGATGGGTTCCAATCTTTTTGGATTTCCATGTTATCGAATCGTAAAATTCAATAATAATTTTGAAATGTTTAATAATACAACTTGGGAAGAAAATAATCAAAAGCTGAGTTTAGCCCAGATTTATAGCTACGGCGAGTCCGGGAGTCATATAATCACTTGATAATTAAGCAATTGTAATGACCGAAAGATAGCTTCAAAGTATTGGTTTCTTACTGCTTGAAAATCTGTGTACGCTTGGAGATATTGCCATTGATGACTTCTGCCACATACTGACCCTCCGCCATTTCTGGCAAAGTGACTGTCAAAATACTGCTTCCTACCAGCACTTGCTTGAACACAAGTTCCCCCTGAATCGAGTAGATATTGATAGCCGTCTCATTGGCTGCATCTGCTGGTAGTGCGATTTTCAGTTCACCTTGGGTGATGGTCGGGTAGATGGTGATGTCACCCGCTCTGCGCATCAGAACATAACTCACTGGGCTGTACTCGAATTTGCCATCAAAATCCATCTGCCTCAGGCGATAGTAGTTGATGCCGGGTAGGGGAGTTTCATCTGTGAAGTTGTAATCTTGGCGTTCGGTAACCGTGCCGCCGCCAGCTACCTCGCCGATGGATTTGTATGCCTTGCCATTGGCACTCCGCTCGATGATGAATTTTTCGTTGTAACTTTCTGAGGCAGTGGACCAAGTAAGCAGGACACCCTCTTTTGTTGCGGAGGCACTAAAGTCAACCAGTGAAATGGGGAGTGGTGCCTCGACTACAATTGGATTTTGCACAGAAAAAGCCATTGGGCAAGCACCATTTATGATAGCAGCTCGGTATTCCCAAATACCACCAGCAACCGGCATTTCATTGTAAGTGTCCGCTGAGTTTGGAAAATCATAATAACCATTGCCATTCAATTGTTTTTGCCACTTAACGATGATGCCAACATAACCGCTCAAAGTCATGATACCAGTGCTTTCACCTAATAATATGGGCGTGTTACCACCTGATACACTACCGCCAATACTAGCCGCATCAACGATAATGGTTCTTAAAGCCGAAACTGAAGCAGCACATGCTCCGTTCGTTACAATTACCTGATAATCCCAAGTTCCAACTGAACTTGGAATGTCATCTAGGGTAGTGCTGTTTGGTGTGCCAATAGCTGACCAGTTACCACCATTTATCCGACTCTGCCATTGAAGTATCGATCCTGTTTGGCCGCTGAGGGTCATCATTCCGGTGCTGCTGCCAACGCAAATTGGGGTTGTGCCGTCTGTGATATTTCCACCAACACTGGGTGAATCCACGATGATAGTCCTCATTGAAGAGGAGGTGGATGCACAAACACCGTTTGTTACAATTACTTGGTAATCCC
>JAHEAS010000102.1 GCA_024642645.1 Saprospirales bacterium
TGGCCTTTCAAGCGATTTTGGCATTCAGGCCTACCCAACCCTTCTTTTCATCAATTCGGAGGGAAAGGTGGTACACCGGGCAGTCGGTTACCATACCACTGACCTGCTAATTGGATTGGCGGACACCGCAAAAGACCCCAACCGCAACACTGGTTCCATCACCGCCCGTTATGATGATGGTGACCGCTCGCCGCAATTGCTCTTCAACCTCGCCATGGCGCGTTACGATGCCATGGACGGTACGTATGTAAAAATTGCCGATGAATACCTTGCCACTCAGCAGGACTGGAATACGGACGATAATCTGTCCTTTATTTTTCGAATGGCCGATGACCTAAATTCCAAAATGGCCGATTACCTGATGAACAATCGTCTGTTGTTTGAGGATAAATACGGTAAACAAGCCGTCACTGGTAAAGTGGATGAAATGGTGCAAAACACCATCTCCCATGCCGAAACGGAAGCCGACCTAAAAAAGGTGGAAACGCTTTACACCAAAACATATCCAGAACGGGCCGATGAATTATCAGGTCAGCTCAGAATGGGATTTTATGCCCAACGGGAAGATTGGACGAACTTTGCGAAAGTTGCCGATAAATATTTCAAGAAATTTCCGGCAGAAGACTGGTCAGTGTTGAACGATTTGGCGTGGATGTACTATGACGCTGTTGACAGCAAAAAAGAACTTAAATGCGCTTTGGGCTGGGCCAAACAGTCAGTGAAGATGGATAAGAACTACGCTAACACGGATACTGTCGCATCGCTGTATTACAAGTTAGGCAAAAAGGGGAAAGCCCTGAAATATGCCAACGAAGCCATCGCATTGGCTAAGGCAACCGATGAGGACTATTCTCCCACTGAGTTGTTAATACAGAAGATAAAGGGATAATTGGTTCGACAACCGTGCTCATGGTGGGTCTTTTCTCAACTAAAAAGCGCAACCACTTTTAAAGGTGGTTGCGCTTTTTAGTTGGGAAAACTGTTCAATTTCAACATCATTCGACGTTACCCTTCTTATTTTCATAGCGACGGATGTATTCCTCAACGATGTCGCCTAGAATGTCTTTGAGGTAGGCCTTTTCCATTCGGGCAATGATTTTGAGTTTGTTGAGTTTTGCTTTGTCGAAGCTGACTGTGAGGCGCCGGGTACCAGACACTTGATCTTCCTCCACGTCGCCACGCTCCACTGTGCGGCGAATAAGCATATCAAGGCCGCTGAGTGGCTTTCGGCGATGAGCCTGTTGGTGGAAAGGTTGTGCCTTGGGTGTGTTGGCGGCAGTTTCTTTTTCTTTGATTTGCTCATCGAAGGACTCCTGCATGGCCTCTTGCAAAAGGGAATCGAGGTCGGTAGTGAAGTTCTTGCGAGAAGAGCTTTTTGTCACAGTTGGTTTACCGACACCGGGCTTCATCTCGTCAGGGTTGCTTCCCTCCAAGAATGTAGTGCCCTGCCCGCTCTCCTTGAGGTTATCTTTGGAAAAGAGGCTTTCGAGTCCGTCCGTGAATTTCTTTTTGCTCAAAATGCTGAATCAAGTTAATTGTCAATTGTCATTGGTGGCATTTGTTTGAAACAAGCAATGTCTCCAATTTTAATGACACTATTTGCCTTCCGCTTCGATTCGTTGTAATATTTCTTCGCACAAATTCATATAGTCTTGTGCGCCGATACTGTTCCTGTTGTAGTTGAAAATGTCTTGGCGCTGTGATGGTGCCTCGGCCAGCGAGACGTTGTCACGAATGAGGGTTTCAAAGACTTTTTCGCCAAAATATTTCTTAATAGTCTCCACCACGTCGCGGTTCAGAATCTTCCGGGAGTCATACATAGTGGCAATGACCCCGCCAATTTCGAGGTTTTTGTTCAACCTGAACTTCACCTTGTCTATCACCTGTTTTATTTTTGCCAAACCTTGTAAGGCTAAAAACTGTGTTTGCAGTGGAATATACACATAGTCGCTAGAGCCCAGTGCATTCAACGTGAGGAGTCCAAGTGATGGGGGGCAGTCAATGATGATGAAGTCGTATTCATCTTTGATTGGTTCGAAGAGTTCCTTCAAAATGTACTCCCTGCCCGCTTCATTGATGAGTTCCATTTCAGCGCCTGAAAGGTCAAGCGTTGACATCACCACATCCAAATTTTCCCGGATAGTGTATGGTTCCAGCTCAGATTCACCACGAAGCGCTTCATAGATGGTATTGGGTTGGCGGGGTATGCCCAATGAAAGGGAAAGGTTTGCCTGCGGATCGAGGTCAATGAGCAGCACTTTTTTGCCCAGCTCAACCAAGCCTGCGCCGATGTTGATGGCGCTTGTAGTCTTTCCTACACCACCTTTATGGTTTAACAGTGAGATGATTTTTCCCATATTGCTCGTTTGCCTATTTTTTCCTCCTTTTGTTTCTCTACTGGAGGGCGGGCAAAAATAGACAAATTATCCTTCCAAAGAACCCGATTTTTCCACATACCTTTTCTCTTGTGCCTTGTTTTGTTGTAAAAACCCGATTAACCCGCCAATTCCATCGTATTTCTGAATTTTTCAAACCAAACACCGTTTGCTTCGTTTTACTTTGTTCCAGTTTTCGTTTCCAATGCGTAAACAATGAGATTTTAACGATAAAAATATTAGCGACATGATGATTTCTAAGAAAATGGAAGAAGCCCTCAACCAACAAATTGAGTTTGAAGGTTATGCTTCGTTCCTCTACCTCAGCATGGCTACTTGGTGCGACAGCCAAGGGCTTAATGGCTGCGCCGACTTCCTCAAACGCCAGTCAGAAGAGGAGCGGATGCACATGCTCAAAATTTTTGAATACCTCTCGGATGTAGATGGATTTGCGCTCACACCCGGCATCAAGGAGCCACCCCGGAAGTTTGACACAGTTCAGTTATTGTTCAAACAGGTGTACGAGCACGAGCAGAAGGTGACGCAGAGCATTAACAAGCTCATCACCCTTGCCAATAAGGAAGATGACCACGGCACACAAACCTTCCTCCAATGGTACATCAACGAGCAGCGGGAAGAAGAGGCGCTCATGCGTACCGTGCTAGACCGTATTCGCCTCATCGGAGATGGGACGCAGAGTCTCTACTTCATCGATAAGGAGATGGATGCCCTAAATCAAGCCGCCATCGCCGCAGAGGCTGCTGGTGGAGCTGCCTAGCCATGACCAACGTCTGGGATTTCTTCAAAAATTTCTTTCGGGAGGCGGAGCAAAGCTCTGCCTCCCGGCCTATTCTGAGAGAGGCATTGGAGCGAAGCCCTGAAACAAAGGAGGCTTTTGAAGATTGGAAAGACACGCTAGTCTGCCGGCGCATCATCAGCTCGCTGGCCGAAGGGTATGCCATGTACCAGTCCACGCCCGAAAGCGTTGACAGGGCGCTTACTTTTCTGAACACCCCTTCCTCCAAAGGCTTCGCCATTCATTTTTCCCATACGGATTATTCCCGGCAAGATGCCAGTCACCTGCTTGACCTCCTTCAAGGAAAAGTGCGCTGGTTCAATTATCGCCTGCAACATTCCGACACCCGCACTTGGTCGGAAAAAGATTGGGTGCAAACCGTTGAACGGTACTACCTAAAGCCTCGCCAAAGCTGGGCTGAGGGGCAAAAGATTGACCAGCTTTTTGGAAACATAACCATTGAACTGACGCTCCGAAATGACCAGCCTTACCTGCTCACTTTTCGGGCTACCAGCTACTCCGACCGGCTTTATGCCGATGCCGCCGATTTTCACGAATTGATGCAAGCTCTTTTGAGCTGATTTTTTGAGAAATTACTCAAAATTTAAAACTCCCAACCCGCTGCCTATCTTTGCCGGAACTCGTTGCAAAAAAGCAACAAAAACAAGCACTTTATGTACCCGGACCTTTCCTATCTTTTTCACGACATCTTTGGCACGCAGCCAGACAACTGGACTTCTGTCTTCAAAACCTTTGGGGTGATGCTCGTTGTGGCCATCCTTTCGGCGGCCCTTTTTTTTTACCTTGAGCTAAAACGAAAGGCCGAGGAGGGGCTTTACCAACCGACGGTGGTAAAGACAACCATTGGTGAACCAGCGACCATTTGGGAGATAGCCTCCAATGCACTCTTCGGGTTGCTTGTCGGTCTCAAACTTGTCTATATTTTCCAGCATTTTGGAGAGTTTCAGAAAGATGCTGCTGCGGTGTTGCTTTCACTGAAAGGCAACTGGCCAGCGGGCATTGGCCTCGCTATCGTGTTTGGCGCTATGCGCTGGTGGGAAAAGAAAAAACAGGTGCTTCCCAAGCCGAAAGAAATCGTCAGCAACCTCTACCCGCACGACCGCATCGGTGACCTAACCATCATTGCCGCCATTACTGGCATACTCGGCGCCAAGATATTTGCCATCCTCGAAGCGCCGGCTGGCTTCTTCGATGATCCCATCGGTATTTTCTTTTCCGGTAGCGGTCTGGCCATTTACGGAGGCCTGATTTGTGGCTACCTCGGCGTCACTTGGTACTTGCGCAAGCACCACATCCCATTCTGGCCTACGGCTGATTCCGTAGCGCCAGCGCTCATCATCGGCTATGGCGTTGGCCGAATCGGCTGCCAGCTCGCTGGCGATGGTGACTGGGGCATTGATGCAGCAGCCATGCCCGAGTGGTGGTTTTTGCCTGATTGGTTTTGGTCCTACGACTATCCGCACAACGTCAACAATACAGGCATTGCTATCGAGGGTTGCCAGTGGCTCCATTGCAAACATCTGGCAAACCCGGTTTACCCCACACCGCTGTACGAACTAATCGCTTCGCTCGCCATTGGTGCCTTCCTCTGGTCTATCCGTAAGCGCGTGAAAATTCCGGGAATGATTTTCTTCATCTACCTTATTCTCAATGGGTTCGAGCGGTTTTGGATTGAAAAAATCAGGGTAAACGAGGTATATGATATTGCGGGTTTTCATCCAACTCAGGCGGAAATTATTGCCGTTGTTTTGTTTCTGATAGGCGTTGCTGGTGCTATTTGGCGAAAGCGGACCTACACCGCTACATGATTTTTCCTTCGGGAAATAGGGGAATGGGGTGAATCCTTACATCATCATTGGGAATTCACCCACTAATATTTTTCAAGAAACTCCTATTTCTCGATGAAAAACAATTTGCTAATTTCCCTATTCACGGCACTGCTATTGGCCGTGTCCATGCCCACACTTTCTGTTGCATCCAGCTCAGCCAGAACATCGAACCACAGTTTCTGCTGTTCAAGTAGAAATCAAGGCTGTCCATGCGAAACATTTCAAAAAAACAAAACGCAGTGGTTGGCTAAAAAATGGTGGTAGAAAAAGGTGAGCAAACGTTTCCAAAAATCAAAATTGGTACAGCGCATCAGCCTTGGCTTCGTCGGGTTGCTCGTGATGATTCTGGGCGGCATTTTCATTGTGCTCGGCATCGTGATACCTTACCTTGGCATCCTTTTTTTGGTCATCGGCATCATCCTCGCTTTCGTGGGACTGCTACTCTGGCTGTTGTTGAACATGATTGGGGTGCGGGTCGAGTCGTCGGGCGGTAGCCGAGACAGAAACTCAAACTAATCTTTGGTGATGCAAGCCTACTCAAAACCGCTTGCCTATCCCCAGCCCAATCGTCCACGTATCGAATGAATCCAGACGGGCATCATAAAAAACGGTAGGCGAAATATCCCATCCGCCGTGCAACTCGAATTCATATTCCAAGCCTACTCGAAGTAGCTTGAGGTTTTCGTTTTTTTCAAACTCATAGCCAGGGCCAGCTTGTAGCACTATGTTCTTCAGCGGCTTTACCAACAGCTCAAACGTGGCGACGACGGGATATTCCCGTTCCAGATGCTCAGCCTCAGCCAGTTTCACCACAAAACTCTGCAACTCCATGTCGGTATGGATGCCAAAACCCCAAACTGGACTCACCCAATATTCTGCATCAACGCCCCAGGATGGTACAAATAAATGCGCTGGTTTTTCGCCGGATGGCACGGCTGTATGGCCCATCACCACTGCTATTCGAAAGTTTTTAAAAGGCGCTTCCTCGTGTTCTGCTGTGGTTTTTTCTTGACCAAATAACCAGTGTCCGGTTAGCAACAGCATCAATAAAAAGGTAATTTTTTTCATGCAGATGGAAATTTTTTGGGGCAATTTACGGCTAACATCTTGGCATTGTTAGTGATTTTTGACACCCAAGAGCATGCTTTAGAACACTGCCCCCACTTGTGCCCGCCCCACATGCACTAGGTTCGCCTGCCCCGTCTTTCTCCCCTCATAGGTGATGCCGATGCGGATGTTCTTGGCCACCTGCCGGTCGAGCGTGATGCTCCAAATGAAGTTCTTTCCATTTTGCAGACCCTGCAAAAAAGCGAAACCGACGGGGGAGTTCGCCTGTCCCTCGAACGCAATTTTCACCAACGAAAACTCCGACCGGATGCTCGTCGTGGCGTTCTTATTGTAGGTCATCTCCCATTTCAAGTCATTGGTTTTGGCATTTTCTCCCAGTGTGTCGAGGCGGTTTTCGGCCTGCTTGTGCCGCCAGGTAGTACCCATTCGGAAGCTGTTCGACGGCTGCCAGGTCAGTTGCGGCTTCGTCTCCCACGATTCGATACGGTAGCGCTTGCTTTCGAACTGCTCCGACCCCTGCTCGTCTGTACCGAAGTTCAGTTCCGTTTGAAAACTCAGCGACTTGGTCATGTTCCAGCGAGTTTTGAAAAACTGCTGCTGTTGCCTGCGGCTTTCGTATCCCGTCGTCTGCACCAGCTTGTTTTGGTTGTCAGACATGCCGAGTTGTAGGTCATATTTCGGGTCGGCCCGGTTGAAAAACAAGGTGTTGTACACCGACGACCGAGTGCTCACCAGCGCCGTGTCCGCCACGTTCAGTTCGAATGGATTCCAGGCACTCACGCCATCTAGTTGCCGCACTTTGCGGGTGATTTGCAAACTGCTTTGTGTCGAGAATTTGCTCAGAAACTTCTTCCCACCAGTCGCATTGAACCACACCGCCTTCGGCTCCAGCCGCAGGCTCTGGTTGAAAGTCACATTGTTCGTTCGGATAAAGTCATCGGTAAAAACCGTCACCCGCACCGCATTCGCCACGTCTTGGAATGGGGCGATTTCCACCTCGTCGAGTTGCACCTTACCGTCGCCGTTTCGGTCGGTCCACTGGTGGGTGCCTTCGCCCGCTGGCACTTGCAGGTACGTGAACTCCAGTTTGCGCTCCTGACCCGAACCGATTTCGTAGCTCGTGGCACTTTGGGCCACTCCCCGCAGCAGGTTCAGCGAGTAGTCGAGGCGACCCAAATATGTGTCGGAAGGTTCAAGTTTTGAGAGCGTGGTGTCCTGGATGGCGAGCTGCCGCCAAGTGAAGTTCCAGCCAAGCCGGGAGTTGCGGCTCTGCTGCCAATCACCGTTGAGGTTCAGCTCGTCGGCAGTGGTGGAGGCGCTGAACTGCTCGCCGTCGGGGGCATAGTCGAGGCGACGGAGGTAGCTGGTCTTGAAGTTAATCTTCTCACTTTCAGGGCTTTCCACGTATATTTTTGCCAAATCATAAAAAAAACTGGCGGCGTTTAACGTGTCTGGCCCCATCGTTTGGAGTTGTTTGGTGAAACGGCTGTTCCGTTCCCGTTCGCCGTAAATGCCCGCCTTCCAGTACCTCGTCCCTGTACTGTCCCGCAAGAACGGCACGGCAAAATTGGCCTTTGGCCTAAAAAAATCACTCCGCTCTGTGGTGCTTTTTGTGGCCAAAATATCGCCCTGCGCCCACACGTCATAGCCGTTTTTCAGGTAGGTATATTTCGCAAAATGCTTCACGCCAGTGTACAGCGTGTCCCGCAAAAAGCCCCCAAAATTGTACTGCAAACTACCCTTGTCAGGGGTCTTCAGCGTCGCACCACTGTTGAAGAGGTGCTCGTTGCCTGGTCTCGTCACGATGCCCACGTCGTTCACTGTCCGGTTCACGTTCCAGTCACGGGTGAATTCTGCTGGCCGGTACGGGTTCAGCTCCTTAAATTTTTTCTGCGCAAATTCGTAGTTGGCTTCGAGTTCGAGTACGGCTCCCTCCCGGCCTCCCCCCAAGGGGGAGGAGTTGGACCCGGGGTTCACTTGCAAGTTACCGAGGTCCTGCTCCCTCCCCTTGGGGGAGGGCTGGGGAGGGGCTATGTGTATGCTTTTTTTCGCCCCCACCGTCCCCGCCAGCCCCACATTGTCGCCGTCATCAAAACCAGACAACCTGTTTTGGTCAAAATTGCTCAAGGCAACTTCCGCCCGCAACTTGGTTTTTGCGGAAGGTGAAAACTCGCCTCCTGCTGTGTAGAGCTGTTGCCGATTGGGCGCTACCAGCCGCCTGATAGGCTCAAATTGACCAGTTGACTGCCCAGTCAAAGGGTCAGGCGCCACCCAGCGATAAACCCGACCGTTGGCGGCAGTTTCGGTGTCAAGGATGTAGTTGCCATTGTCTTGGCCGACGAGCGAGAAGCCAGCGGAGTACTTTGCCAATTGTTGGTTGGTACTGAAAATCAACACGTTAGCATAGGTCGTGCCGTTTACCACCGTGTCCCGTAGTTCGTACAAAACCCGAAAGGCGCTGAACTCCTCCACCGTGTCAATGCTGAGGACGACGGCGTTGAGGGAGCTGTCGCCCGCATTGCGCAGCACCTCCAATTCACCCTGGGAGAAGTCGCCGTCAATGGGTTGGCGGCCGTCCTGCTCGGAGTAGGTGTTGAGGTAGAGGCGGTAGTTTTTGCCCTGCCACTCGTTGTTTAGGGCGTACAGCGAGCGCTGGTAATCCTGTGCACTGTAATCGAATTCAACGACGATGCGGCTGTCCTTTGTGATGAGGCGCCGGTTGGTGAAGGTGACATGCCCGGCGTTGTAGTCA
>JAHEAS010000103.1 GCA_024642645.1 Saprospirales bacterium
TTGATTTTCGAGGAAAAACAAGCATCAATGCTGCCGACCTTGCAGCCCTCCATTTGCCGAAAGGCACCGAAAAGCTTCTTTTCAAAACGGACAACTCCCGCCTCTGGGATGACATGTCGCACCCTTTCAACGAAGACTTCTGCGCGCTAACAGCCGATGCTGCGCAATGGGTTGTGGACAACGGCATCCACCTAGTGGGCATAGACTACTTGTCCATCCAGCTCTACCACGATTCGTTCGAGACGCATGTGATATTGCTGTCCAAGGAAACGGTCATCGTGGAGGGTCTTGACCTGCGGGAAGTGGAACCGGGAGCTTATCGGCTCATCTGTTTACCCTTGAAAATTGCGGGAGTGGAAGGCACGTTGGCACGGGCGATTCTGGAAAAAGAATGATTCCATCCGACTATTAGCCAAAAGAAACAGGCACCTTCCGACGTTCGGAAGGTGCCTGCTTCTTTAAAAAAAAATATTTAACCTAAGTTGTGGATGCTGGTTGATATGGGTTGATTTAGTTGATAAAGGTTGATATTTAGCAGCTTGGGGGTAAAATCAACCCTTATCAACCTCATAAACTCCATCAACCAGCTCAAGTCTTAAATTATCCGCAACTTGAATTATTTAGCTAGCCCTCAATCAATCCACCACCGAATGCCAAAATAAGCCCTCGCTCCCACTAATGGTCCCCAAACCTGCATCGCATCGAAATACTCGCCGAATGGGTTTTCCCAATCCACGATAGCACTTGTTTGCCGATAGTCCGTCAAGTTTTCGCCACCAACGTAAAACTCTAAAGTTTTGAATCGACGGGTAACCTGAGCATTCACTACTGCAAAAGCAGGTGCTTCACCTGTAAAGTCCCTAATCAGTTCGCTTGGCACGCCGTGGCTGTGAGCAAAGCGCTGCTTGCCAGTGATTTGGGTGTTAGAATTAAACATCCATTTTTCGTTTGGTGTCTCGTAGTTCAGGGTGACCAATCCCCGGTGACGGGCTTGAAGTGGCCGCTGAATTGGGTCAGCAGCGCCGTTGCTTCCAGGCGGGTTGTAACTCACTTTTACATCGTTCAGTTTGTAGGCCAGTTTCATATCGAAGCCCTTGAACACCGCCCAACTGCCCAACACGAGCAGCGAATTCGAATAGCTCTTTCCATCCAAATTGTAAAAAAGGACCTTGCCATGCTCGCTTTCCATGTCCATCACCACTTGGTTCACGAACTGGGTACGGTACAGGTCGGCCACGAAGCTGGCGCTCTTGCCACCGATTTTGAAGCTCTTCGTGAAATTCAGCCCTGCGTTCCAAGCGTCCTCGATATCGAGTTGCGACTGGTCCACTACGAACTGGCGGTTGCTGGCCATCACGGCCATGTTTTCAGATAAGATTTGAGCTGTACGTACTCCCCGGCCACCACTCAGGCGAAGGATGGTATTGTCGTTGAAATTGTACTTCAGGTTCAACCTCGGCGTTGCGAAAAGTCCGTAGCGGTTGTGGTGGTCGAAGCGTAATCCGGCTATTACGCCGAATTTATCACGGGTAAAATTGTACTCGCCAAACACGCCCGGCATCACCTCCGTCCGACTGAAGTCCCCTTCGTTCAGGAACTCGTCGTAGTCGTCGTACTGGAAGCTAGCCCCGGCGTTCACCCGGTGGTCGGTGGTGCTGATGAAGCTGGAATAAATCAGGTTGGCGTAAAAATTCCGCTGCTTGCCGTTGTAGCGGGTGTTGCCAAACTGGTTCTGCATGTCGTGCAGCGAGCCGCCGTAGATGAAACCTACCGAGGTTTCCGGCTTTAAAAAACCGAAGTAGCCAAATTTGCCAAAAACATCCACCCGCTGGTTTTTTTGGTCAATGCGGTAGGCGGAATTCGGCGCATCGGGCAGGTTGTCGAAAGCGGTAAGTTGGCCACTCTGCCGTTCGTCGCTGAGGGTTTGTACATTGAACTGGGTGCTAAAATTTTCGGCTTGATAAAAATTGCGCCACAGCGCCACAAGGCTTGTTTTCTTGGGCTGGTCAATGAACCCGTCGTTGTTTTTGTCAAACTCGCCCTGCGCCGTACTGCCGTGCAGCAGCAGGCCGCTGCTGAGTTTTGAGTTAATTCTTTTGTTCAAATGCACGTTAAGTTCACCCCGCCCGGTCGTTGCACCAAAGGCGTTCACGAAGACTTTTTTATCCTGAAACGGCTTGACAAGTTCGGCGTTGATTTGCCCGGTCATGGCCTGTGGGCCGTTCTGCACGGTGCTTGCACCTTTCGAAACCTGAATGCCGCCGACCCAAGTGCCAGGGATGTACTCCAGCGCCAAAGGGCTGCCCAACCCCGTGTATGCGGGCCGTTTTTCCACCAACAATTGTGAGTAGATGCCTCGCAAACCGAGCATCTGGATTTCGGAAGCTGAGGTGACGGCGTCCTGCCGCATCACATCCACGCTACCGCTCGTTTCGAAGCTTTCGGCGAGGTTACAGCAGGCGGCTTTTTTCAGTTCGCAGGAGGTGATTTGCTCCACGTTCCGAGTGTCGAGGGTGGAGGTAAAGGCGTCTTCCCGGTTCTCGGCCACCACGACGGTTCCAAGTTCGGTGATGCCCTCAACTTTGATAAAAACCGTGTCTTCATGTGGGTACATCTCCACGCTAATGGGGTTGTAACCGACGTACTGAATGACGAGATGGGTGGTCTCAGACCTTTTTTGAATCCAAAAATCACCCTTTTCATCGGTTACGGTGCCGATGTCAGTTCCTTCCCAAAGCACAGTTGCGCCGATAAGGTTTTCGCCCGCTTCGTTGAAAACATTACCGTAGAGTTCTTTGGCGGTTTGACTTTGGATTTGGGATAAAATACTGAATATCAGACAGGTAGTTATAATAAGTGCTCTCATTCTTAATTTTTTATGTGTGCTAACATGACGTGATAGCACATAGATTTAACTGATGGTACTGATTTTAACAGGTGGAATCAGCGAGCACTAACAAAGATAGGATTGAATCCAGGGCAGAAGTTCATTGCCAGCGGGTGGGGGCGGTAGGTTTTGCTGCCAGCAGACTAGGCTTTTTTCCAATAAGATTGCTTTGGGAAAAGGCAGCAATACCAATTGCGGAGCAGCAATGACTATTGATTTGAGTTCAAATGCGGTGGGGAGGTATTTGGTATCGAGCTTCACGAACACGCTCGTGCAATCGGAGCAGTCGTGTTTTTTCTCCTCGTCAGTATAGCTGCAAGTTTCTCCTTTGCAGCAACTTTTACTTGGGGATTGATTTTCCGCAATCTCACATGGCTCGTCTGGCCGAAGGATGGAGGTTACCATCTCTCCTTTACAATAACAGTAGAGGTGATGAACACTCAGCCCCGTGGAAGCTACAAAGATGGTAGCGGCCAATATGAAAACGGTGATATGTCGGATTACTTGTTTCAATATTTTTTTTCAAAAGCACTGCAAAAATAAGGGTAAAAAAATTGGTATGCACGATTGTCCATGAAATTGATGGCCTTGTAGAATATAAATTGTGCCATCTGAACTGGTTGTAACGAAACACTTATCTTGGTCGGCTAAAATCATCTAGGATGAAGAATAAAACCACCGCTGGATTTTTTGCCTTGTTTTTTGGCCCGTTGGGCATCCATCGCTTCTATCTTGGAGAGCGACGGTTGGGTAGATTTTATGCCGTTGCTACTGTTATATTATTCATAGCCTCAATAAATGCTAATGCCCCAATTGTCATGATAATGGGCCTTGTTTCCTTCATTGACGCCATGATATAGCTCTCCATGGACCGGGAGGAATTCAATGAAAAATACAACCAGCGTTACCTGAACCGCCCCGTCCAAGTGATGGCTTCCGCCCCCGCCAAACACCGTCGTTCCTCAGTTCCTGTAATCGAAGCGCCCAATCCTTGGAAAACAGCTGGCATCGAAAAGTTCAAGGATTTCGATTACAGCGGAGCAATAGAAGATTTCAAGCAGTCGCTTAGTGTTAAATTTGATGATGCCGCTGTGCATTTCAACCTTGCCTGCTGCTATTCCCTGAACGAGCGCCCAGACCCTGCATTTTTCCACCTCACAAAAGCCGTGCACTTTGGCTTTATTGATTTTGACAAAATTGAGAAACATGAAGGACTCGCCTTCCTGCGCACACAGCGGGCGTTTCCTGATTTTGTAAAAAAAGGCTACCAACTGCACAGTGCCCCACAAAATGACGAAACCCCCGATTTGCTGTCGCAAAAACCCACTGAACGTCCTAATCTGATTGACCAAATCAAACGCCTGAGCCACCTGCGGGAGCAAGGTATTTTAACCGAAGAAGAATTCAATGGAATGAAGGAGGAAGTGCTGAGAGGATAGCGGGTGAGCGATGTGAGCGAGCTATCGGGTGAGAAAAGTGAGCGGGTGAGAGAAGCACTGTGCGTTCTCTCACCCGCTCACTTTTCTCACCCGATCACTGAACTTAGGCTCTGCTCCAGGCCAGCTTTTTCGCTACTGTTACTGTGGCGTGGAGTGCCACGCCCAACAGTGCCCAAAAGATGACACTAGCCCTGCGCACGATGCTGAAAGAAATGATGAGTGCTGCGGGGTAGCCGAGGATGGTCAATGCCGAGGCAATGCCCAACTCGTTGACGCCCAGGCCGGCTGGCATGAAAAACACGGAGGCACTGACGGCGATAAAGCCAGCAATGGTAATTACGTCGCCCATGGCCGGGTCATAGCCCAACAGGCTGAAAATCACGTACATTTCCACTAGACTAAAAATGCGGCTGATGAACTTGTAGCCCATCGCTTCGAAAAACCGAGCAGGTGGAATCGGCTCACTGCGGTATTCCTCCACCATTTTCAACTTTTTCAAAACGACGTTGACCATCTTGGAAGGAGCCTGTGAGAGCGAAACCCAAATAATGGCAAACCCAGCAACGAAATGGAACGCCGCAAGTGAAGCAATGGTAATGAAAGTAGCATTGCTCAATTCTACCATAAACAAGGTCAGCGTAAGACAGGTAGCAGCGAAGAGTATGCCTGTGATAGCCCTAATCAAACGGTCAACCACCACTGTTCGGCTGGCAGTGTGTAGGTTGAGCCAGCTGGTCAAATGTTGGATGCGATAAGGCTCGCCTCCCATGCTTGCCAGTGGCAGTATGGTATTGTAAGCCTCGCCGGTGATGTGGTTGTAAAGCAGGTCAATGAAAGGTACTTTGCCTTGAACAAGTGTGCGTGTGCAGAGCGAGTTGGTCACTATCCAGAGGATGGCCACGGAGAACACAAGGAAAACCTTGCTGCCTATCAGCGCTAGGGAATCGGCGACTAAATTAAGGGGGACATAAAAAATCAGTGCGGCGATGATGCCAAGGCCCAGTACGTAGGGCAAGAATTTTTTGAACTTAACAATGGAACTGACCTTTGGCTTGCCTTGTGGTTCCTCTACATTGCCAAGCAAAGCCGCCGCTTCCGGGCTGGTAAACATGGTGCCAAGGAGGCGTTCAGCTTCCCGCTTCATGTTGGGGTCGTCCACGTCCTGCCATTGTGCGTTGTCGAGTACGACTGCCCGAACACCATCACCATCAATGAAGTGCTGGATGATGCCACTCACGGAGTGCGCACCCTGTTTGGCTTTTTCTGCAATCGTCCTACCGTAGCCCTTTGGAAAATAGAAAAGCCCAGTATCCACCAGGTCAAATTCTTTTATTTCCTTGCCAATATTGTGGATAAATCCGTCACGGCTGGCCACTTTGGTGGCGTCGTCCATGTCAAAAATATTCTCGAGGTCAGCATCGCAGGCAAGCGCAGGCAGATGAGGAGCTTCCTTTGTTTTTTGGAGAAAATCCTTTACCGTGTCTGGCGAGAAAATATGGTCGGACATGGTGAGCAGAAATGCTTCTGAGAAACCCGCTGCACCAGCGGCAAAGCTGACGCCGTTGCCTAGCTCGTAATCGTCGCATTCAACATACTCGATATCAATGCCTTGAAGTCTTTCCAAACTTTTCATTTCAGCCAGCACCTGCTCCTTGTAGGCGCCCACCGTGATGCGAAAATGTTCGATACCTGTAGAATGGAGGGTCAGAATAGCCCGTTCGAGGAGGCCCAGACCGCCGACTTGCATCAAAACCTTGGGTTTTAAAACGCCTTGGTCTCTAAATCGGGAGCTTTTGCCTGCTGCCAAAATCACAGCATTTTTCACTGGCTTTACGCTAGCGAAGCCGGGATTCTGAGTGAGGGGAGCTTCAGGTTGAAGCGAGATTGAATTCATTTAAAGTTGCTTGGTGCGGCCAGGCAGTGATTGTTTTTGTTCCAAAGTTGCGGTGTGGTAAAATTCGCTAACAAAACGAAAAGGAATCAAAAGCCAAATGTCCGTATTAATAATTTTCTGTTGTCGCTAAAAATATGCGCTTGCTTGATTTTTGTTTTGCAAAAGCAATCTCCTAAAAGCATCTCAATCGCAAAAAAGTTCAAGGGACTGGTTGAAATTTTATTTTTTTTTGGGGCACTTTTAAAGCTTAATGGATTTCAGACCAACCACTTAACCAGATTTTTACTGACAACGCTGCGTGGGTCAGTATTTTTTTTAATGGTGCAAAATTAAAGTCTAGAGGCAGGTGAGAAATAAACAAAACGACCAGTCGTTCGATTAGCTCGTTGAATTGGGGAAAGCGGGGAATGAAATGAAGTTAATCTCTAAATTCTTGTTAAAATGCAACTTTCGCCCCTCTTGTCAGTCCAGTATGCAATTGTAAATTGACAGGACGATTATCTTTGAGCCGAAACCCGTCCTTATTAATCTTCTGAAACAAGCGTTTATGATTCCTTTTTTGTAAAAAACCGAATCATAAAATATTGATAACCAGGTTTTTATTAATTTTTTAAAAAAATTTAGATATGAAAATCAAAATCCTAACAGCGGCGCTGTTGTTGATGGTGACAGCGACAGCCAATGCACAAAAAGAAGGTGGACGTGGCATGGATCCTGCCCAACGAGCTCAACAACAAACGACCATGATGACCGACAGTCTTTCACTTTCTGCCAAACAGGCCGAAAAAGTGAAGGCAATCAACTTGAAATACGCCAACAAATCCAAAGAAGCACGCAGCAATTCCGATGGCGATAGGGATAAAATGAAAGCGTCCATGGAAACAATCCGTACCGAGCAAAATGCCGAGCTAAAAAAAGTGCTTACTCAAGAACAGTACGACCGCTGGCAAACCATCTCTTCAAAGCAAATGAAGCGCTATGGCCCAGGTGGTGGTGGAAGCTATGGCCCAGGTGGTGGAGGAAGTAAATAGATGTGCAGGTTGGCAACAAGGGCAAAGCCCTAAAGGACAAAAAAGAGGAAATTAACCTTCACCTCGCCATACCTAAAGGAGGAGACGACTGAAAATGCCGTCTCCTCTTTTCTTTTGTGGCGATGATACTATTACACCTAATTTTACCGCATGAAACATACAGTTACATTGCTAGCACTTCTTGCTATGGCCTTTTGCGCCAACGCCCAAAATTTTAAAATCAAGGGCATTGTGACCGACGACCAGAACCATCCATTGCCTGGTGCCAACGTGGTGCTGCAATATCCTTGGGGTGAAATGGCAACTGCCACCTCCACCGAACCGAACGGCAGTTTCAAACTAGACAATGTCGAAAAAGGTGGCTACTCGCTCGTGGTAACTTTCCTCGGCTTTGAAGAGCTGAAAAATGAGGTGACCGTTACCGATAAGGACATAAATTTGAGTAAACTGGAGCTCAGCCCAACCGCCACCACGCTCGGTGAAGTAACGGTGAAAGAGCAAATTTCCATGGGCAAAGTGGGTGGTGATACCATCCAGTACAATGCCGATGCTTTCAAGGTGATGAAGGATGCAAGCGCTCAGGATTTGATAGAAAAAATGCCGACTGTTACCAACGAAAATGGCACAGTAAAAGCACAGGGCGAGAGTATTCAACAGGTGCTGGTGGATGGCAAGCCTTTCTTCGGAAACGACCCCGCCGCCGCCCTTAAAAACCTGCCTGCGGAGCTCATCGAAAAAGTCCAGATTTTTGACCAGCAGAGTGAGCAGTCGCAGTTCACCGGAGTACAAGATGGCAATACAACCAAAACCATCAACATTGTGACCCGAAAGGGCATGAACAACGGCCAGTTTGGTAAGTTGTACGCTGGGTACGGCTGGGAGGACAAGTACCAAGCAGGCGGAAACACCAATGTTTTCAATGGAGACAGACGGATTTCGCTGATTGGAATGTCCAACAATATCAACGTGCAGAATTTCAACATGGATGATATCCTCGGGGTATCGGGAAGTGGCGGTGGTGGCAGGGGTAGAGGTGGCAGAGGTGGCAGGGGCGGTGGCGCTTCTGATTTTTTGGTTCAGTCGGCTGGTGGCGTGGCCACAACACATGCCCTGGGCGTGAACTACACGGACAAATGGGGTGAAAAACTGGACGTTACAGGTAGCTATTTTTTCAACCTCAGTCAGAATAAGTCCATCGACAGCATTTCCCAGGAGTTTGTCAGCGAGGAGGGCTTGGGCGATGTTTACATACAAAACAATGACGCCGAGACCGACAACACCAACCACCGCTTGAACTTCCGTATCACTTGGGAAATCGACAGCGCCAACTCCATACTCATCCGGCCAAGGGCCACCTGGCAGCTGAACGACGGAATTTCTTCGACCTTCGGTCAAACCGCATTGGCATCCGACATTAAGAACCAAACCAACAACAAGTTCAATTCCAATTACGACGGTCTCAGTTTTAACAACAGTGTGCTTTGGCGGCATAAATTCAGGAAGCAGCAGCGTACTTTTTCCATTGACTTTTCCAATGGCTACAACCCCAAATCGGGAAGCAGCACCTTGCGCTCATTCGATA
>JAHEAS010000800.1 GCA_024642645.1 Saprospirales bacterium
GAAATCAAAACCTACCGTGCAGAGGCTCGCTTCTTGCGTGCGCTCAGTTACTACCATGCCCTCGACTTATACCGCAATGTTCCGTTTGTGACCGAAGAGGACAAGGTTGGCTCTTTCTTTCCTGAGCAGATTTCTGCTGTAGACTTGTACAATTGGTTGGAAACGGAAATCAAAGCTTTTGACGTAGATCTCGCCGCTCCACGCAGCAATGAATATGGCCGTGCAGACCAAGCTGCTGCTTGGATGCTGCTTGCCAAACTTTACTTGAACGCTGAAGTTTATGTAGGCAAGAACGCTTATGCCGATGCAGCTACTTACTCCAAAAAAGTGATGGATGCTGGCTATGAATTAGAGCCTAACTATCCTAATTTGTTCCTTGCCGATAACCACAAGTCAAAAGAAATCATCTTTCCAGTTACATTCGATGGGGTACATACTCGCTCGTATGCTGGAATGACTTTCTTGGTTCATGCTCCAGTTGGAGGCAGCATGGCACCCAGTGATTTTGGTATTGATGGCGGTTGGGGCGGTTTGCGCACTACCAGCGCTATTGTGAACAAATACCCAGCACCCGGCAGTGGCGGAAGTGTTATTGTTTCACCAAACCAAGGGAACACCGGCTATCCATTATTGAATGTTCCCGGTGGCTACCAAGGTTGGGATCCTGCGCTTAACACGACAGTCATGTCCTCACCAAATAGTGACGACATGTACGAAGGTTATTTCTGGTTCGATGCTGATACAGAATTCAAATTTGCATTGGGCGGCTGGGACAACAACTGGGGTGATACCGGTGCTGATGGTACACTTGATGCTGGAGGAGATAATATCAAGGTGACCGAGGCAGGATTTTACAAACTCAATGCTGACCTCGTTGCGTTTACTTATACTGTTTTGAAAACAGATTGGGGCATCATTGGCTCTGCTACTGCCAATGGCTGGGACAGTGACCAGAACATGACCTACGATGCCACTGAAAATGCTTGGACTATCACTGCTGACCTCGTGGCTGGTGAAATGAAGTTTCGTGCAAACGATGCTTGGGATTTGAATTATGGAGATGATGGGGCAGATGCTATTTTGAACGGAGGTGGAGCCAATATCGCTATCCCTGCCAATGGCACCTACCTGATAAAGCTATTCCTCGACAGTCCTGACCATACTTATTATATTGAGAAATTCGCTTCTGAGTCGGACAATCGCTACCAGTTCTACACGGATGGCCAAAGCCTTGAAATTTCGGATATCTCCCAGTTCACGGAAGGCTATGCGGTTGCCAAATACAAGAACGTGACTTCAACGGGTGCCCCAGGTTCAGACCTCACTTTTGTTGATACGGACTTTCCAATGTTCCGCTTGGCAGATGCTTATTTGATGTATGCAGAAGCGTTGCTGCGTTCAGGTGGAAGCCAAGGCGATGCACTTGCGGCTGTAAACTTGGTACGTACCCGTGCCTACGGTGGCCCATCTGGTGTCATCAATGGTTCTGACCTTACCCTCGATTTCCTGCTTGACGAAAGGGCAAGGGAACTCCTTTGGGAAGGCCACCGCCGTACGGACTTGGTTCGCTTTGGGAAATTCAGTCAAACGGATTACCTATGGCCTTGGAAAGGTGGTGTGCAGGATGGAACTTCTGTCGCAAAATGCCGGGACGTTTACCCAATTCCTTCACAAGATTTGAACGCAAACAACAACCTCAAGCAAAACAGCCCCGGCGACTGTTATTAATTGATGCCTTAACTTTTAATCAAAACAAGGTTGAAGAACCTTCAACCTTGTTTTTTTCAAAATAATGAAATGATGATTCGTAAATTTTTAACTTTAATGATGGCCTCCGTGCTGCTGCTTCAAGCATGCAGTGACGAAAACTTCGACCCGAAAGTTGCGCTGGGTGCTGCTCCGGTCATTACAGCCCCTTCTGGAGGAACCACATATGTTTTAGCAGAAGCTGATGCTGCTAACAAATTTTCAGATTTCAGTTGGACGGGTGCTGATTTTGGCTTTCAAGCTGCAGTCACTTACACTTTTGAAATTGACAAAGCTGGAAATGGTTTCGCAAATGCAGTAGCCCTTGGTGTGACAAATGGTAAAGCACTCAATGAGGTTACCGTTGAAAAGGTGAACTCGATCATGCTCGCCAAGGAGCTCCCAGGGGGTGTACCTACAGATATGGAACTTCGGGTACGTGCCAAGATTAACAGCGATGTTACAGAACTTGTCTCAGCACCTGTCACTATCACGGTTACACCATTCGAGACCATCGTGATTTACCCACAACTACAAGTGCCTGGTAGTTTCCAAGGTTGGGATCCTGCCAATCTTTCTACTGTCCTTTTTTCGTTGAAAAGCGACGAAACCTACGAAGGTTATATCTACGTGGACGCTGCCGATGCTAAACACAAGTATACAAAAG
>JAHEAS010000801.1 GCA_024642645.1 Saprospirales bacterium
CCAAATGACCCAGCTGTTGGCTGGAATGGGACTTTCAGAGGCAAAGAATTGCAACCTGCAGTTTATACTTGGTTTGCAGAAATTGAGTTTACGGACGGTAGGATAGAGATTTACCGAGGGGATGTTTCCCTTGTTAGATAAAATGTAAAATTGAAGAGACATGGACCGACACAACTATTGCGTCGGCCCATTTTTTATGCAAAATTTTTACAAGTACTACTTTGGGACTGGAATGGTTATCTGCTTAACACCAGCCTTTATATCGGTTTTGTTGATAATTACCTTGACAGCTGGCGCTTTCTCTGGGTTCAATTTGATAACTCTATCAAAATCACGTTTAGCAGCATCGGGCTTTTTAGCCATTTGATAAGCGACACCTCTTGAAACCAACATGTCAACATCATCGGGCCGTTTGGCCAATGCCACATTTAGGTCTTCAATTGCGCCTGCATAATCCCCAGCATTAATTTTCAGGTTAGCCCGGTTATTGCGTCCAAGCCAATAGTTTTGATTGTAATTTAGGCAGGTATCCAGCGCAATCTTGGCATTTTCCATTTCATTTTTTGCGATAAAATTGTCGGCCAGCACCATGTACTTCATGGTATTGGCCATCGTATCCGACAATTGAGCCGAATGCATCGCCGTGATTGCACCTTCTTGATTGCCCTCCAATTGGGCTATCATGCCCACCAATAGTTTTAGCGTATTTTCAAGGTCTTGGGTGAGCTCTCCAGATGAGGCGATGATGGAGAGTACATTTTCCGAAACTACATTTTGTTCGCCTTCGTCTTTGACATTCGCAGCTTGGTTCATTTGCCTGAAAGGTATTTTGCCGTCAATGTCCTTGTTCCCAAGGTACTTAAACCTTGTTTTCACAACTTTTGTAGCGCCTTCTTTGTCAAATGAACCCCAGATTACGATGGAGGCCTTGTTTTCAAAACCTCGTTTCGCTCCCTCTTCAAAACTCAAGGTCATTTGTGGAACAAACCCGTTGCAAATCTTAAAATCCGCATTTTTCAAATTCACAATGCCATTGCAAAACTCCGCTAATCTATCAACCACAAGGCCCTCCGGTTTTGCATCTCCACCCGAAGGTTTGAAAAATGGGAGTATCAAGAAATTAGGAGATATAGTATCCCTGAACTGCACAAGGCAGTCATCTGGGTTGTTCGGAAGTGGTAATTTGTCATCTTTTTCACCAGTTCTTGTTACCAAAACCAGAATGACCACAGAAAGCAGCAGCAACGGCAATCCGATAAAAAGCATCCACCGGTTGTTCTGACCCGCCAATTTTTGAGGCGTGTTTTCACTCAAAAGTCCTTTTGGGTTCAACTCGTCGTTTTCGATAGAATCAAGCAGATTGAACAAACCTTGCCTCACTTGGCCATAATTCAATTCCGCATTTTCAAAGCTGATAGTTCGGGTAGATTGGTCAATTTTTGTTTTGGAAAACAAGGAGGAAAGGTACAAGGTCTCTGTGTAAAGCCGCTTGTAGTCTGACTTCTCCGCAAGGAAGGTTTTGATTTGTTCTATTGCTAATTCAGTGTTGCCTTCGGCAATTTGCTCCCTTGCAGTTTTTAGGAAAATAGGTTTATCCATCATGGCATTTGATTTTGACCGAAAGTTAAATTAAAGCCTTGATTTATAGATGCTTTGGCTTTGAAAGCTGGATAGGCTGCTCGATAAACTTGTGTATTTTTGCCAAAACCTATTTGGGCCAGTTTCGTTAAACTGGCACTACGCAACCCAGAACGGCGTTATTTCAAAAAAAAATCATTGGATGAAATTCTACCCGAAAATAATTACACTGACTATCCTTTCTTTCAACTTATTGGTTGCCAGCCAGTTGCAAGCCCAAAAATACAGCAACGAATTTCTCTCCATCGGCGTTGGCGCAAAGGCGCAGGGCATGGGGAATTCTATTATTGCCAGCATCGACGATGTAACTGCAGGGTATTGGAATCCTGCTGGCCTTGCAGCAATAAACGCAGAGAAAGGCTTGCAAATCGGAGCAATGCACTCCGAATGGTTCGCTGGAGTAGGGAAGTTTGATTACTTGGGCATGACGCTGCCATTCGGCGGTAACAATCGCAGGCTTGGTCTGTCGCTTATTCGATTTGGAATTGATGACATCCCAAATACATTGAGCCTTTTCGAGGATGACGGAACCGTTAATTACGATAACATTGTGGCATTTTCGGCAGCAGATTACGCCTTTATAGGCAGCTATGCTCAACGGATTAAGGCGACAGAAAACCGAGAATTATTGGTAGGAGGCAATGTGAAAATCGTTCGTCGGGTGATTGGCACTTTCGCCAATTCTTGGGGTTTCGGTGTAGACCTTGGTTTGCAGTATAGATTGGGCAAGTTAAAATTGGGAGCTACAGCAAGGGATATCACCACAACTTTCAAT
>JAHEAS010000802.1 GCA_024642645.1 Saprospirales bacterium
GCCAATATTTGAAAAGAACCTGGCTAGGCAATTAAGCCCGGCCAGGTTCTTTTTTTGATAAATTTTTCCCCGAAGGGTGCGCAAATATAGCGCTCAATTCTTAATACAACTAAAGAATAGAAGGATACTTTGGCCTTTTATAAAAATTAATCCCTCAAATCATTAACCGGTTGGTAGTAAGGTGAGTCTGCAACCCTAATCACCCCATTTTTCCCTTCTTGCCCAAGTATCCTTTTGCTTCTAACGAAACTGGCCAGTCTGTCAATTACAAAAGTGGAGTCACCTCGGATGAGGCTTTCCACTTTCACCCTGTCAGAAGCGTGTATTATTTTTCCACCACCCATGTAAATAGCTACATGTGAGATACGTTCTTTATTTTCTGGTGTAGCATTACGTCCAAAAAACAATAGGTCGCCAGGTTGTAAATTTTGAAGTGTGCTGGTATCTGCGTCAATTTGTTCTCCCACATGCACTTGTTGGCTAGCATCCCTAGGAAGTTGGATACCATTGAGGAAAAAAGCCATTTTCGTGAAGCCGCTGCAATCAATCCCTTTCCCTGAAGTTCCACCCCAAAGATAGGGCCTGCCCATCATTTCACGTGCGGAGGCAAGCACGTTTTCAGCAGTAGGGTTACGGCTAGCCAGCCACTCGTTTAGCGGCAATACCTGGTCTCTAAATACAAACCCGACGCGCCCATCGGGTAAAGAAATTTTGGTGAAGTTGTCATGTTTATCAACTATTTGTAACATATCTCCAGCAACTAGGTCTGTTAGTTTTTGTGAATTTTCATCTGCATTTTCGTAAGCAAAGGTGAAATCCTTTGTGACCATTGCCCTCATGGAATTTGACCAATTGCGAAGCTCATCTGCTGTCATTAGCTCTAGCCCACCATCGTCGAGCCATCCAAAATAGTTGTCGGGAGACTGGACGAGGTAGAAATCACCTTGCTTCTTCCAGACACGAAGCGTGGTGCCTAAGAGTGATTGCGTTGCCAATTCTGCCGAATGTTTTGGTTCTGATCGAAAATTGCAAACGGAGACATTTACTACGCCAAAGTGCTTTCCGTTTAAATCCGAAGACGGCAAAAGTGCAAGACTGTCAGAAAATGAAATGCCCGCATTTTTGAGCTTCTCAAAGAATGCTTTTTTTGCCTCTGGCAAATTAGTTTCTCCATGGAATTCGAGCCTTTTACCCCCAATAATGGTGTCAATACGGAACAGTGCAACCCTTTTATCGGGTGCAAATTCCAACCGGACTTCTTCTGCAATTTGCTGGGCTTGTTTTAGTTGGTAATTTTGCTGACAGCCCAACCATCCAATCATGAAAAACACTAGTAAATAACGGCACATAACATTCATTTTTTCACAAAAGTATCATGTAATTTGGCTTCATTTAAGAAAATACTGGTTATTCAAACCGCTTTCATCGGCGATGTTGTCTTGGCAACCGCCTTGGTAGAGAAGCTTGCTGAATATTACCCGCAGGCTAATATTGATTTTTTGCTTCGCAAAGGTAACGAGGGCTTGTTGGAAAACCATTTGCATATTACCAGCGTGTTAGTTTGGGACAAGAAAATTTCAAAATATACCAACCTTTTAAAGTTGCTCCGACAAATACGAGAAGAAAAATATGACCTAGTCGTCAACCTTCAGCGATTTCTTGCGACGGGAATACTCACGTCATTTTCAAAAGCAAAAATCCGAGTTTGTTTTGATAAAAACCCGCTCTCCATATTCGCAACGCATGTAATTAAACATCAGTTTGGGAATGGTAATTTAGCAATTCACGAAGTGGGACGAAACTTAGCATTGGTAACTAAATGGACTGATAACCAATTTGTTAGCCCCAAAATATTTCCCTCAAATTCAGATTTTGCAATTGTTTTTTCAAGTGAAAAATACCTCACAATTTCCCCTGCATCCGTTTGGTTCACCAAACAATTCCCTAAAGAAAGTTGGCTGGAATTGATGGACAGGGTAGGGGAGGGACTAACCATTTTTCTGCTGGGCGGGGCCAGTGATTTTGAGATTTGCAATTGGCTGAAGATGAAAACTAAACACCCAAAAACCGTGGTCATGGCCGGCAAACTAAGTTTTCTTGAATCAGCTGCACTAATGAAAAATGCGGTAATGAACTATGTGAACGATTCAGGGCCTTTGCATTTTGCATCCGGTGTGAATGCTCCTGTCACAGCCATATTTTGTTCTACTGTTCCATCTTTTGGATTTGGACCACTTTCCTCTGATTCAATGGTAATTGAAACCAAAGAAAAACTGACTTGTCGACCCTGTAGTCTCCATGGAAGGAACAAATGCCCAAAAGGACACTTTCGTTGTGCTAAAATTGATGTTGATCGACTCTTGGAGAGAATTCCACGATAACCTATCTTCACCCCATCGTAATTTCTGCGAG
>JAHEAS010000803.1 GCA_024642645.1 Saprospirales bacterium
GGATATGTTCAGCGTTAGGCAGTTGGTAAATCTTTTTGCCCCACCAAACCGATTTGTCGGGCCGCTCGCCGAAGTCCTGTTCGTAGCGGTCAAGGAACTTTGGCACCACATCAGCGATGACCTCGTCCATGTCCAGCGCGATGCGCTTTTTTTTGACGGGGTTGTTTATCATGAATTCTTCCAGTGGTGTTTTGTGCATTAGGTCAGTTTATTTATTGATGAAAATGAGCGCTTCCATGGCTACCCAATCGTAAATCGTCATTCGTAAATCCCCTCACCCTCCATTGACTTGGTTCATCGCCAGCGACAGCCCGATGGTGCCAAATGCCTTGACACCGTCGGCGGCTTTGCGTAGGATATCGGGCAGTGCTTCTTGCTCTTTTTTGTCCCACTCGCCCAAAACGTAGTTCACCTGCTGGCCTTTGTGGAACTCGTCGCCGATGCCGATGCGCAGACGGGCGTAGTTATTGCCACCATTAAGTTGGTCAATGCTTTTCAGGCCGTTGTGGCCACCGTCGGAGCCATTGCCTCGCAGGCGCATTTTGCCGAAGGCGAGGTTCAAATCGTCCAGCACAACGAGGAGGTTTTCCTTCGGAATGTTGTGCTTTTGGAGCCAGTAACGGACGGCCTTGCCGCTCAGGTTCATGTAGGTACTGGGCTTCAGCAGGATGAAGGTACGGCCCTTGTGGCGGAACTCGGCCAAGTCACCCAAGGTATCATTCTTGAACTTAACTTCAAATTCCTTGGCGAGCACGTCCACTACTTCGAAACCGACGTTGTGGCGGGTATTATCGTAGTCGGCGCCCATGTTTCCGAGGCCGGCGATGAGGTATTTCATTTTTTAGTTTGCAGTTTACCCCCGTGGGGTTTGTCAGTTGACAGTTGGCAGCTTGCCCCTTTGCGGTTGGCAGTCAGTGGGCGTTAAATTGGTCTTGACAGCCTATTGCTAAATTAGGCCGTAAAGGTAAGCAGCCGTCTTTTGCCTTTGTACTTTTTACTTTGTACTTTGCAATGTTGTACTTTGCGACCAAGTTGTTTTGGGTTAAAAATGACTCGACAACCAAACGGTTGACTGCAATTTCCTGATTTCCCAATTCCCATTCTGTGCGCAAAAAATTTAACGATGTCCTTTTCTCTTTCCCATTCCAGCTATTGGTGCTGCACTTGCGTGGCAACTTGCTGCTGATTGGGGTGTGGCTGCTGCTGGCGCTGATGGTGACGGGGAATTTCGGCGGACAGTTCGGACTGCGCTACCTATTCCTCTCGCCGGAGTACCTCGGCGAGGTGGGGTTCATGAGCTTTTTTTTCGTGGGTGTTGGTTTTGGCGGGCTGGTGATGAGCTGGAACTTGACCACTTACTTGCTCGATGCCTACCGGTTTTCGTTCTTGGCTTCATTGGGCAAGCCGTTCGCCAAGTTCGTACTCAACAACCTCGTCGTGCCGATTTCATTTGCTTTACTTTATTTGATTTGTCAGATACGTTTTGGCGTTTTACACGAACTGCTGCCACTGAGTCAGGTGCTTTGGAACAGTGCTGGTTTTTTGGTTGGCTTCACAATGCTGGTACTCGCACTAGCACTCTATTTCCAGTTCACGAACAAGGACATCACGAGTTTTTCAAACAAAAGGAAAAAGAAAAAGAAAGACCCCGAAAACAACCAAGTGGTAAAAGACATCCGCCAACACCGCAACCAGTGGCGGGTGGACACCTTCCTCTCGGATGGCCTGCGTCCCCGCCCAGTGCGGAGCGTAGCGCATTACGACCCAGCTTTTTTGGCTAAAATTTTTCAACAAAACCACCTTAACGCCCTGCTCGTGCAGCTTTTTACACTGATTATAATTGTACTGCTGGGTGCCCTGATTGACAAACCCCTTTTCCGAATCCCCACAGGAGCCAGCATTTTCCTCCTGAGCAGCACCGTTATTGCGGTGGGCGGAGCTATCTCATTTTGGCTGGGTTCATGGCGCATCTCGGGTATGGTGGCGATACTCATCCTCATCAATTTCATCACCCGTTTCGATGTCTTTCACCACAAAAACAAGGCTTATGGCCTCAACTACGAGGTGCCACCAAGTCCCTACAACGTTGACAGCCTGCAAAATTCTGTGACCCGAGCTACCGTGGATTCCGACATGGCGGTGACGCTCGAAATATTGGAAAAATGGAAACGCAAGGCCACTGGACCAAATGGCGAAAAACCCAAGATGGTTTTCTTTTGCGTAAGCGGTGGTGGACTGAAAGCAGCCACTTGGGCGATGGAAGTATTGCAACATAGCGACAGCCTGACCAATGGCGAATTCTTGGAGCATACCGTGCTCATGTCGGGAGCATCGGGGGGCATGATGGGCACCTCGTATTACCGTGAACTGTCCTTATTGAAACAACATGGCGAACCGATTGACCTTTTTGAC
>JAHEAS010000804.1 GCA_024642645.1 Saprospirales bacterium
CTTCTGGATTGCGGAGCCTGCCTGCTACAAAATCGAGCGAACCTGGACCATCCTCGATTGGTGCCAGTATCAAGCTAATTCCAACAACGGCGTAGGCATGTGGACGCATATCCAGCTCATCGAAGTGGCTGATAATCAGCCGCCTGTGTTCGTCAACGTACCAACCAATATAATGGCCAGCAGTGGTTCGGGTTGCAATGGCAACGTGAATATTCCGCTGCCGCAAATTACCGATTGCAGCAACCACGTGACCATCACCGCTTCTGGCGCCTTAGGAAGTGGGTTTTCGTTCCAGAACGTGCCAGCCGGGGTGTACCCAATGATTTTTCATGCCAGCGATGGCTGTGGGAATACCGCAAATTATCCTTTCACCGTTTCCGTCGGCGACACGGGAGCACCAACGGCCTATTGCGCCAACGGAATAAATGTGGAGTTGAACGCACAAGGGGAGGCTACGCTTGCTGCGCAACAACTGAACTTCAACAGCTTCGACAACTGTGCCCCTGCGAGCAGCCTCCAGTTCAGTTTTTCACAAAATACAGCGGACAACACTATCCAATTCAATTGCGGCAATGTGGGTATGAACCTCGTGCAGCTCTGGGTCACCGACCCCGGCGGCAACTCGGATTTTTGTGAAACGACCGTGAACGTGCAGGACAACCTGACAGCTTGCAGTGCAAATATTGACCTCGGTGGCATGATACAGAGCCCAGCGGGTGTGCCGGTCGGGCAGGTATCGGTGAATATTTCCGGGGCGTTCATGCCTACCCAAACGACGCTGGCAGGCGTGGGCAGTTACAACTTCAACGACCTTCCCGTAGGCGGCGATTTCACCATCACGCCCACCAAGAACATCGGACAATCCAACGGTGTCACCGCATTCGACCTTGTAAAAATCAACGACCACATTCTGGCAGTGAATCCGTTCACGGAGGCTTGGCAGGTCATCGCTGCCGATGCCAACGGCTCTGGCGCTGTGACCGCCAGCGACCTTGTGGCCATCCAGGCAGTCATCTTGAACGTGGTTCCGAACTTCCCGAACGGTACTCCATCTTGGCGCTTTGTGCCGACCAGCCATGCGTTTTCCAATCCAGCGAATCCGTGGCCATTTCCGCAGGAATTCTCCATGAACAATGTGATGCAGGACAATATGGCCGTCCATTTCACAGGCATAAAAACAGGTGACGTAAGTGGCAATGCGAATCCGGCTTTTATAGTTGGAGGTTCATCGGGAGGGAGTTTGCAGTCCGTGACAGAGGGGCGCTCTGGTGGTGATTTTATCCTAAAAGTAAAAAATAAATTGCTGCAAAAAGGGGAATTAGCTGAGGTTGAATTCGATTTGGGTGAAGCAGTGGCTTGGCAATTTACCCTGAATTTTGACCCGCAATTAGTTGAATTCGAGGGAGTTGTAAAAAATGAAGCAACTGCGCTAACCCCAATTTTCAATGATTCGAGGAGCGAGGAGGGGCTGGTTTCCATGCTATACTTTGGGAAGCAACCACTCACCCGTTTTACCATAAAAGTAAAGGCGCTGGCCGATGTCAGCCTTGCCGATGCGGTGCAACTCAATTCCGAAATCACACCAGCTGCGACATGGAACAAGGAGGACGAGCAACTCAAGCCTGTGCTTGAATTCGAGGGAGCAACGACTACTGAAGCCTCAGCGGCATTATTGGAATGTCATCCCAACCCATTTCGGGAACAGACGGTGGTCACGTTCAGCTTGCCATCAACTGATGTAGTCAAATTTTCTGTGCTGGATGCCGCCGGGAAACTGCTGTTTTCTTTAAAGCGGCAATATGAAAAAGGGCAAAACAGGTTGGTTTTGCAGAGCAGCGATATTGCAACAACGGGCCTGGTTTTCATCAAAATGGAAACAGCAGGCCGTGTCATGACAAAAAAATTAGTTATTTTACCATAAACGATTAGCAATTAGAGAAAGAAAGGTTTTGCGCAAAGTGCTGTTCATCATCACTTTGCGCTTTTTTTTTGAAAAAAAATGAGAGGGTATTGAAAAGCAAAAAAAAATATGACTAAATTTGTCTTGAAAATAATAGTCATAAAATGAAAACATTGCATGACCTCCTAAAGGAAGGGCGGATAGAAAAAAATCTAAAGCACAAGGACGTCGTAGCCGTGACGGGCATTGACCAAGCCCTCCTGAGCAAATATGAAAACGGGAGCAGGCTGCCCACCGAGTCACATATCATGCTGCTCGCCAATGTTTATGGCTTGAATATCAAGCAATTACGGGTGTTTTGGGTTTATGAAAAATTCATTGGAATGGCCAAACAGTACGAGATTCCAATGTCAGAAATCATGTATGTTGCCGAAGGCCGGGCCGAATTTTTATACGGAGAGCGGGCGCTTGAAGTGCCTCCCATCCCCACGGAGCTGGAGGCAAAACTGGC
>JAHEAS010000805.1 GCA_024642645.1 Saprospirales bacterium
GTTCCGTGCTTCACGACTTTGACCGCATTTTTCAGGGCCTTTTTCTCATCATTGAGCGCAACGTCCAAGGCGTCAAAATTTGCTAAAAAACCGGGGTCTTTTTCAATTTTGTCCCCCAATCCCGGGGTCTCCTTGCTTTCCAAAACATAGAACCCAACAAGGGCTTGTTTCTCCAGGTTGTACCCGTAAAGGATGCTTATCACATCTGCAAAGCCAATACCACTGGCCTCCACAGCCACACCTGCCAGCCTGCCGTCTTTATCGTAGCCGACATATACCAGTTGCCCACCTTTTTTAGTAGCACTGACCTCGGTCAGGGTGTTGTCTTGGTCGAGCTGATAGGTCTTCTTGGTCACCATGCCAGGTATCACTTTGAAAATGGCCTTTTCCAATGCTTCGGCTTTTAGTTTTTCGATTCTGGGTAACGTTCCCTGAAAAGTCAATACAATTAATAAGGCGCATATCAATCCAATGCCAACCATGGCTCGGAGCATTTTGAAGCTGCTAGCTTCGGAAGTTGTATTTGCTGCTTTCTCTTTCATGATTTTTTTTTGGAATTGGGGAATTAGTCATGCAACTCGCATACCTCCAATTCCCTAATTCCCCAATTCCTTAATTCCCGTTTTTACAGTACCGTAAACCTTTGGCCGAATGAGGTTGTCAATATGCGGAGATATGGCATTTGCCAGCAGAATCGCATACATCACGCCTTCTGGCAATCCTCCCCAGATTCGTATTACCACGACAAGCAGGCCGATGATTGCACCGTAAACCCAAACGCCTGTTGGTGTAATGGGGGAGGCCACCATGTCCGTCGCCATGAATACAGCACCTAGCATCAAACCTCCGGAAAAGAGCATGAAAAGGGGCGATGGATAAACCTGACTATCAACCAAATACAATATGCCGCTCACCACAAATACCGTCGTGAAAATAGAGACTGGGATGCGCCAGTTCATCATTTTTCGGGCTACCAAATAAATGCCCCCCAGCAAAATCAAAGCGGCGCAGGTTTCGCCAGTAGAGCCGCTGATGAGCCCTAGTGCCAAGTCAGCGGTTTCACCGGTAACATGGTCAAATTTGAAAGCGGACAGTGGTGTAGCCCCCGTGAACCCATCTGTAGCGGGTTCCATAAACGGGAAGGTAAATGTGGCGACAGAAAACGTTGAAAAGCGTGCTGGTGAAAAGGCAGGGAACCAAGTGGTGATGGCCACTGGGAAAGCAGCTTGTAAAACCGCTCGACCCACCAATGCGGGATTGAACACATTGAACCCAAGACCACCAAAAATGAATTTGCCCAAAGCTATCGCAATGACGCCACCGAAAAATGCCATCCACAGCGGGAAGTTCGGAGGGAGTGTAAGCCCCAACAGCAAGCCAGAAATGACTGCCGACCAATCCGAAACCGTACTTTCTTTTTTTGAAAACCTGCATAAAAAATGCTCCGTGAGAACACATGCCACGGTCGTAGTGACCATCACCATCAAAGCACTCAGGCCAAAGGAATAAACCGCAAAGATGGCCACAGGAAGCAATGCCCAAACGACATTTCGCATGATATCCTCCGTGCTGGTGCCAATGGCAATATGCGGCGATGTGCTGATATTTAACGTTTTGTTTATCATGCTACGCAGTCTGTTTTGAGGCTTTTCGCTTTCTAACTATTGATTTTGACAACCTGAAATACTGTACCAAAGGAATATGAGAAGGACATACATAGGAGCAAGAACCACACTCGAAGCAGTCCATCAGGTGGTAGTCTTCTGCCATTTGGTCATACGCCTCAAATTTTGCCAGAATCCCCAATTTAGAGGGGTTCAGTGAAATAGGGCAAGCATCAACGCAGGCCCCGCATTTGATACAGGGGTAAACTTTTTCTTGCTTTTTTATCTCATTTTCTGTGAAAACTACGATGCCGGATGTGCCTTTTACTATTGAAATATCAAGGTTGGAAACAGCCACGCCCATCATAGGGCCGCCCAGGTACACCTCACTGATATTTTCTGCTGCACCAACTTGTTCCAACACATAGCGAAGCGGCGTTCCAACGGGAATGAGGTAATTCCCCTTTTTCTTCACGCCTGGCCCAGTGATGGTAATTACCCGCTCCTGAATACCTCGACCGTGGGGCAATAGGCGGCCAATTTCCGCAGTAGTGGCCACGTTTACGACTACCGCATTTACTTCAATGGGCAAACCACCGGAAGGCACTTCTCGGCCAAGAATGGCGGTGATCAACATTTTTTCTGCTCCTTGCGGGTATTTTACCGGAACTACTTTTACAGAAATCGGAAGGTCAAGAGGTAACTTTTTTTCAAGGTGGTCAGCAGCATCCTGCTTGTTGGCTTCAATGCCGATGATCGCCTGTTTTGCACCGGTTACCTTGAGCAAGTATTTTATGCCCATAAAA
>JAHEAS010000806.1 GCA_024642645.1 Saprospirales bacterium
TAACAATAATACGGTCTTTCGATTTAGGAACAAAGCTGATGATGTTAAGATGGGGAAAAAGGAGGGATTGGGTGGGTGAGAGTACAAGTTACGCTGCGCTAAACTTGCTGGAACTTTCTGTTTTTTGCGGACTTGAGACAGCGGGAGTGAATTGACCAAACCAACCTTTATTTATACCCATAGACCTTACCTTGAATCGTGATAATTGATTCAACTGGTAAAGAATTTGTGCTAACAACTATTTGTTCTTTCATTTTGCCTTTAACATTGCTTGTATCAAATTCAACAGAAATTTTACCACATAATCCAGGTAAAATAGCTTCCTGTGGGTAACTTATCTTAAATGTATTCGGGTTTGCTTGAACGCTTAAAATGTACAATGGGTTTTCGCCAGTATTAGTATATGCAAAAGAATGTTTAATGATTTCTCCCTGCTTAACCTTGCCAAATGAAAAATTGGAACTTATAAATGCCAGGGCAGTTAATGGTGGTGAGTATCCGTTAGAATTCAAACCATTTTTTATAAAACTTACTATTATGGCATTTTGATACTCATTTGAATGGGCCATTCGATATTCCCAAGTGCTGATTTCCTGCAATGAATCCTGTATTTTTCCCCATCTCACATCCGATTCAGCAAGTTGCCACATTTCAGCTTCTTTGTCATAGTTAATCAAAGTGGAATCATTGGGCAATAGAACTTCTCCTCTAACATACATGACACCTTGTTCCTCCGTATTCGCAGATACAGTTATCTGCTTTACTTGAGGCCCTATTTTGGTTTTTGAATCATAGACAGAATGAATAATACCAGTACCATTTGGCATAATTGTATCTGTAGGCCAAGTAACTGTAAGACATGGGCAGGAAGGGTTTGCGCCATAAATAATTAAAGGGGTAACACCAGTATTTTTTATTTCAAAATCATGTACAATAGTATCTCCTTGGGCGATTTTACCAAAGTAATACTCATTTTCTTCAATAGCCATGCTGGCATTTGGTATAGATTGACCTTCGTATTCGTTGCTTTGCCCAAACATTTCTGAAGTTGCCCCAATAAATAGAATTAACAAAATAAATACTTTTCGCAACATACAATTCAGTTTTATCATGGTCAAAATCAAAACTAAAACTGCGCCCGCCCAACCCAATATCCAATAGCCCTAACCATCATTTCCCCCTCAAATCAATCTCCCAAACATTCAAATCAGCAGGCATGGCCAATATCCCTGTTTCAATATTTTGAACCAACTTTTTCATCGTTTTATAACGGTTTTCAAAAGTGCGCAGCACAATTAATTTTACAGGGAATTTGTCCAAATTCTGTTGATGCCGTAGGTTTTTATCAACCGTTAGTAAGTATTCAATGCCAGCCGCTGTCATGGCAGCAAGTAGATTCCCATTCTTCAAACTCGCCCAACCCCTATCATGGACGGTGGAAACTTCAAACTTATCCGAGAAATCATTCTTTAGCGGATTGGGCAGGTTTTCATCAAGCAGCAGCTTTTTCTTCATGGGGTGTGAGCGTTATGAGGTTTTCTACCAATTCCAATAGCCTATCTACTTGCGCCTCCTTTACCGAGGGAAAATCATTTAAAAACTCCTCAATGGAATCCCCGCCACGCAGATAGTCGAACAGGTTTTTGATTGGCACACGCGTACCAGCGAATACGGGTGTCCCGCTCTGAACTTCCGAGGATATAGTAATGATGTCAGCTATCATAAGCAAGAATTTTTACCAAAATTAGCATAAACGCCAATACTTACCAAACCAAACTGCGCCTGCCCAACCCAAGGTCGAACAGGCGCAATCGTCTGTCGTAAATTGTAAATCGTAAATTACAATTGCTCTTTAAACCACCCCGCAAACTCCGCCACCGTCTTCGCACCAAGGTCGCCTTCGCCTTGTTTGCGGACACCCACCGAATCAGCCTCGGCCTCCTTCTCCCCGACGATGAGCATAAATGGAATCTTGTTCATCTCCGCATCCCGAATTTTGCGGCCAATGCTCTCCGTCCGGTCGTCAATGATGCCACGGATATCATGCTCGGCAAGGCGCTTTTGCACGTCGAGGGCATAGTCGTTGTACTTGTCACTGATGGGCAGGATGCTGTACTGATCTGGCGCCAACCACAGCGGGAATTTGCCAGCGCAATGCTCGGTCAAAACACCGATGAAGCGCTCCATAGAGCCAAAGGGCGCTCGGTGAATCATCACGGGGCGGTGCGGAGCGTTGTCCGAACCGATGTATTGCAAGTCAAAGCGTTCCGGCAGGTTGTAGTCCACCTGGATGGTGCCCAACTGCCAAGAACGGCCAAGGGCGTCCTTCACCATGAAGTCGAGCTTGGGGCCGTAGAAGGCTGCTTCGCCCAGTTCGGTCACTGTCTCCAAGCCAGCTTCAGCGGCAGCT
>JAHEAS010000104.1 GCA_024642645.1 Saprospirales bacterium
AACGCCCGATTCTCATCGCCGGGCCGTGCAGCGCCGAGACTGAGGCGCAAGTGATGGAAACCGCCCACGGCCTTGCGGCGCAGGGCATTGACCTTTTCCGGGCTGGCATCTGGAAGCCCCGCACGAAGCCCGGCGGCTTTGAGGGCGTTGGCACCGAGGGCTTGGCCTGGCTGCGCCGGGTGAAAAAGGAAGTGGGTCTGAAAACCACGACGGAGGTAGCCAACACGCAGCATGTTTTTGAGGCGCTGAAATATGGCGTGGACGTGCTTTGGATTGGTGCCCGCACGACGGTGAACCCGTTTTCGGTACAGGAAGTGGCCGATGCACTTTCCGGCGTGGATATTCCGGTTTTGATAAAAAACCCTGTAAATGCTGACCTCAAGCTCTGGATGGGCGCCATCGAGCGGGTTTATAAGGTGGGCATCAAACGGGTGGCGGCGGTGCATCGAGGCTTCTCGGTGCATGGGGAAACAAAGTTCCGAAACGCCCCGCTTTGGCAGTTGCCCATTGAGCTGAAACGGCACTTCCCTGACCTGCAAATCATCTGTGACCATAGCCATATCTGTGGCAGACGGGACATCCTGGCGCCCATTGCGCAGCAAGCCCTCGACCTAGGCTACGATGGCCTGATGACGGAGGTGCACCCGCGCCCGGACGAGGCTTGGAGCGATGCAGCACAGCAAATCACGCCGTTTGTTTACGGTGAAATGGTGCGGAACTTGACCGCCCGTAAGTTGACTACAAACAATACCGATTTTTTGGAATCGCTTGATTTTTTACGCCACCAGATTGACGAAGTTGACAACCAATTGCTGCAACTCCTGGGCTCCCGGATGAAGATGGCCGACCAGATTGGGGAGTACAAAAAGCAGAACAACATCTCCATTTACCAGCCTACCCGCTGGAATGAAATTTTGGAACATGCCGTGGAAAGAGGCGGTGCGCTCGGTCTGAGCCGGGAATTTATCGAGGTGGTGCTAAAAGCGGTGCACGAGGAGAGCATTGCGCACCAGTCGAAGGTGATGAATGAGAAGGTAGTGGCGGGTTGAGGGGATTTTCGATTTACGAATGACGATTTACGATTGCCCCCAATCATAAATCGTCATTCGTAACTTATTTGGTTCCTTTCAAAGACTTATAATATTCCTCCACCAGATTCTTATAGTAAGGCTTCAAAGCTGGGTTCACCGTCTTGAACTGCTCGACTTCTGCCTCCCGTTTTTTGATGTACTCTTCCAAAGAAGGCGGCATCTTGCGCTCCATGTCCTCAGCGGTTTCGGATTTGCGCTTGTTGTCCTGGTCCCGCTGGCGCTCGGCCCGTTCGTGTTCGAGGAGTCGGGTGAGGATGTCCTGCTGGCGCTTGAGCAGTTCGTTGCTGAGGCGCTTGTTGACGAGTTCCTTCTCGACCTTGTTCATCTGGTCAATCAGGTCTTGCAGTTCCTTGTCGCCTTTGCCTTGTCCTTGCAATTCCTTTTGTTTTTTCTCCAATTGCTTGCGAATAGCGGCTTGGCGGGCTGCCATTTGTGCGAATTCCTTGCTGGTTGGATTCTCGCCGTCTTGGCCACCTTCCCCTCCTTTATCACCTTTTTCGCCCGGCTTCTTGCCCTTTCCCATTTTTTCCATGCCTTCGTTGAGCTCCTTTTGTCCTTCGGAAGCGGGCTTGTCCTTGGGTTCTTTGCCGTCCTTGCCTTTGCCGTTTCCGCCGGGTTTGCTACACTGTTGGCTACCGGGCATTCCGCTCGCCATCTGCATTTGCATCTGTTGCATCACTTCGCTGAGCATCAGGGCGAGGTCATTGAGGTTTTTCATGCCCCGCTGCTGTTGCTCGGCGGCTTGTGGCTTTTGGCGCTCCTCCAGGTTGTCGAGGCTCTTGCGCATGTTGTCCTTGATGTCGCCGACCTTGTCGGTGATGAAAGTCTCCATCTGCGCTACCCGCTTGGCGAGGGCGTAGAGGCTGTCCTCCACCACTTTGAAGTCGTCCTGGATTTTCTTCTGCTCCTGCGTCAGTGTGATGTAGCGCGGCGTATTGATTTCCACAGGTTGAAACTGGTTCATCACATCCTCCTGTTCGAAAGATAGTGTGACGATGTTTTCGAGTAGCTGGCGCAATGCCTTCATATCCAGTTCAAGCTGCTCCATTTCCTGGCCTTGCATGGAGGCTGCCATGCTCTCGGCCATTTCCTTCATCTTCTTGCTGGCGCTTTTTTGCTTGCGACTGGCTTTCTGATTATCCTGTTTTTGAATGCCTTGTTTGCCATCTTTTTGGTCTTGCTTAATGCTTTCCTGCTCTTCCTTTTTTTCGTCGAAATCTTTCTTGTTTTGGAGTTCCTCGTTTTTCTTTTTGAGTTCTTCCATTTTCTTGGAGATATCTTCCATCTTCTTGTTCAGCTCCTCTTGCTTTTTCTCTAAGTCTTCCTGCTCTTTTTTCTGTTCCTCTTTCGATTGCTGTTGGTCGTTCTGGTCGGCTTTTTCGGTTTCTTCTGCTAACTTCTCTTGCTCTTTGGCCAATTCGTTCAGCTTGTCAATCGTCTTCTGCATCTCAAACTCGAACTCCAACTGCTTGTAAAGTTCCAGCATCCGGTCCATGTTCTTTTCCTTCTGCTCCTGCTGGTTCTTCATTTCCTCCATCTTGTCGAGGGCTTCGTCCTTCTTCAATTCCTGCATCAGCTCCTCTATTTTCTGCATCAGCTCCTTCATGTCATCATCCATCGTCTCTTCCATGAGCTTTTCCATCTGCTCCTGCTTCTCCTTCATTTCCTCGTTGGGCTGTTCGAACTGCTCCTGATTCTCCATATTTTCCTTAAACTTCTCCTTTGCCTCGTCAATCTGCTTTTGGAGTTCCTTCTGGCGCTCGAGGAGTTTTTCCAGTTCCTTTTTCGTTTGCCAGTCCAGGTCTTTTTGTTGCAAAACTTTGTCCCGGAGCTTGTTGATTTCCTCCTGCACCTTTTTGCTTTCCTTGATGGCTTTTTCGAGATTTTTCTTGATGTCCTCGCTGTTGTCCTCCTGCATTTTCTCGAACTCCTCTACCGTAGGCATCGAGTAAACCATCATCGTGGTGCGGCTCGATTTGCTCCCGTTCACGCCGTCGTTGTCGAAAACCTCGAAGTACTAGGTCACCTCGTCGCCAGGTTTCAGGGCGAGTTGGTTTAGGTCAAAAACATGGCGGTATGCAGTGTTTTTGCCCTCCGATTTTTGAAGTTTTAGCGTTTTAAGTTCGCCCTCACGGTTGTCGTGCTTGATGCGGTAATTGAACGACAGGCCGAGCAGGCCATAGTCGTCAGCAGCTTCGCCAATGAAGTATAGCACCTTGGCATTGGTACTGTCCACGAATTTTTCAGCTTTGATGACGGGGTACATATCGGGCACTACTGTGATGGAATACGTCACCGAATCGGCGTTTGGCAAATCATTGTTTGAAACATACAGTCGGTATATTTCGTCCTTCAGCGCCCTTTTTTTATAGGTAAAAAGCTCATCGGAAAAACGCTTCGTCTCCACGGTTTCCGCACTGTTTGCGAAGCGAATGGAAATATTATCAGTAAAAGCCGAATTGAAAATCCAGTCAATGTTGGTGCCCGCAGGTATCACGAGATCACCCGTACTTTTTAGTTCCTCGTCGGTGCGACCCGTGTAGCTGGGATAGTCGAGTTTCACCTCGAAGCCGATGATGTTCGGCTTTTCCAGCACATTCAGTGTGTAGCCTTTTGACTCGACAGCGCCAGAGAGAAAGCGGAACTCGGTATCCTTTGCCACGTTGCTGAAGCGGTAGGTGAACGTGTTGTTGCTCTCTTTCGTGAGGCGGTATTGGATATTGTCAATGTCAATGAATGCTTCATTCGGCAGGGCGTCACCTTCCACTTTCACAGTCAGCGGGTACTCGCCGAACTGTACTACGCTCAGGCTGTCCTCGTTCACAAGGAAACGGAACGGCGCCGGTTTTTCAAATTCTTTGTTGTATTCAATCAGCCTCGCCGTGCTGTCGGTAATTAGGCTTGGTGCGGCAAATAAAACGACAATAAGCAGGAGCAGTGGTGGTAGGGTGTATTTTAGGTACCTGCGGTTTTGTGTTAGGTCAATTGCCCGTTGAAACGGCACGGGCTTCACTTCTTCGGATTTTTGGTTGATACTCGCCAAAATCAGTTCCCGGCTAGTCGAGTTGCTGTCCGCTTGTGTGCGCAACTGCAAGATATTCAGTAATTTATCTTTTACGTCGGCAAAATGGTCGCCAATGATGCTGGCCGCTTTTTCATGCGAAATTACCTTACCCAGCCGGAAATAATGCAGCAGCGGCAGCGCCACCCAAGTGAACAGGGCTACCGCCGAAATGCCCACGAACGAGAAGAACAGCGCCTCCCGTGTGCCCGGTTTGAAGTAGAAATGGTACTCCAAAAAATTCAGTCCGAGGAACAGCACAAGCAGCAGCGCCAAGCTGTAAAGCCCGCCCCGAATGAGTTGGTTCACATAAAACTTGCGGATGAACTGGTCCAGTTTTTCAATCAGCAGTTGATAATTATCTTTGTAAGACATGGGTCACGTATTAATGGATTAAGGTTTTTAGGTTCCCTTCGGGAATGACAAATGGTTTCAGAGCAGTGGTAATTTACAGCAAATTTCTCTCCACTACGTCCAGCAAGATAGGCCATGGTCCAATACCGGACAAAGAAAGACTTGAAACAAACGCACGGGCTGCACGCTTAGTTGCGGAACAGGGAAATTTGACTTTTTAAAAGGCTTAATAATTACAAGGATTTTCAACCATGATAGTATCATAACCTAAAGTTGCGAATGCTGGTTGATAAGGGTTGATATTTAGCAGCTTGGGGGTAAAATCAACCCTTATCAACCTCATCAACTCCATCAACCAGCTCAAGTCTTAAATTATCCGCAACTTGAATTATCACAAATGATTGGATTCCATGCAAAAACAGCGATTGAACCCTCGAATTACATAAAAAATCTACTTCCCACCCCGCATCTCTGCCTCAATATTCGGGTTGATTTCCTTGGCCTTCGCCATCAGTTCCGCCGTCTTTTCGGGCTGTCCAACATTGTAGTAGGCGCTCGCCAGATTGTAGTACGCAGCAGCATTTTTCGGCTCCTTTTCGAGGGCTTTGGTGAAAAACTCCACGGCCTTCTGCCCATTTCCGCTCACGCCGTTGGCCACGCCGAGCAGTCGCAACGTCTCGTAATCGTTCGGGTCAAGTTCGTAGGCCTTGTTCAAGTAGGTAAATGCCTTTTGGATATCGCCCTGTTTCTCTCCAAAAAATTGCCCCGCTTGGCGGCAGGTGATGGCGAGGTTGTTTTTTGCCTCGGTGTAGCTGGGGTCAAGTTTTAGCGCTTGCTCGTAGGCTTGAATGCTTGCCTCGTACTGCTGCAAATAATTGTAGGCATTGCCCAAAATCAGCAGCGGATTCTTGTAGCCGGGATGTATTTTCATCGCCTCCGTCAGGTGGCCGACGGCATCATTCAACATCTCGGTTTTGCGAGCGGCATTCTCTGGTTTCAGCGACTGGGCGACGAGTTCTCCGCCGGTAGCGTTGCGCAGTTTGGCGCTGTTCGGCACCGTTTTGATGTCGGTGGTGAAGAGCGTAAAATTGTCCTTCCAAGCAAAATTCCGCGTAAATGTTTTCACCGAAAAAGCCAGCAGCACTGCGATTCCTCCAATCAAAACAGCTGGTTTTGGTCGCCCCGTTTGGTCAGTGAGGCGATAAAGTAGCGTAGCCACGACCATTGCGAAGCCGATGGAAGGCATGTAGAGGAAGCGCTCGTTCATGTTCGTGCCGATGGGAAAAACGAAGTTCGAAGCGATGCTCAACGTGAGGATATAGAACAGGATGCCATAGCTCACGGGGTCTTTTTTGCGGAAGCGCAAAAGGGCGTAAACGAGCAGCAGTAAGTGCGCCAACACCGCCAAAATCACCTGCCAGTCGCCGAAATTCATGATGCCGATGGCCCGTGGGTAGTAGTCGTGACTGAGCGGGTGCGGGAATACGAGCAGCAGCAGATATTTGCCGAGGGTGAAAAAATTAGTCGCCGTTTTCTCCACAAAACTGAAGTCCACGTACTGGTTGCCAACGAGTTTTAGGAATGGGTTGTTCATCAGTTCCCGTGGTGGTTCGCCGCCGAAATCCATGCCCAGCACGCTGATGCGGATACCAATGAAAAGCACCGCCGCCGCCAGAAATGGCAGCGTTTGCACGATGATTTTACCTGTGTTTGCCTTTGTAAAAAACCAGTAGGTGAGCGGCACGATGGCCACAAACGTGATGGCGTTTTCCTTTGAGAGCAGCGCCAAAAAGAACACGATTGCTGCCGCCACACTCAGCCCTTTTTTTTCTTCGTAAAATGCCTTGAGCGACAGATACAGCGCCGCCAAACTGCCCAACAAGCTCACGATTTCGTCCCGCCCTTTCACGTTGGCGACCACCTCCGTGTGCACGGGGTGCACCACGAACAACAGCGCCGCCGCCAGCGCCACGAACGGTCCGAAACCGCCGAAAGGGTACACGGCATTGCCTTTTATCTGCTCGTCCGGCGTCAGTATTTTCAGCAAAAACCAAAAGAGCAGCACCCCGGTCAGGCCGTATAGCAGCATGTTGACGAGGTGCCCGACGAACTTCACGGCGTTTAGTTTGCCGCCCTCATTGGGGTCGTAAACGGTGTCGCCTTGCTTGTCTTTCTCGGGTTGGCCCGCAGCGTCCCGTTTTTTGGGTGCAAAAAGCTGCACCTCCGTGGCATACATCAACGGCGTCAGTGGCCGGTAGCGCCCGCCGGACACGAGCTTGTCCTTGCCTTCCACTTTGAAAAAACCCCGGAACGTATCATATTTCAGCAGTCCACCGAAGCCCGCCGTGCCCTTGCAGGTGAACTCGTTGTCGTAGATGACGATGGCGTCATCCACTGCGTAATCGAAAAAGAGGGTGTTGGCGTACAGCAGCGCACCAAGCAGGAAGAGGCCGATGCTGGCATTGCGCTTGAAATTGCTTGCTGACACGAGTGCGGGTGCAGGCGGCTTGGGTGCGGATGGTTTGCGTTTTGACATTATCTATTCGGTGGACGATAAACGGGTGACGGATTTTTTTTGAGGAAAGACAAAGTTGAAAAAAAATCAGGATTTCTTGTCATTAGCTGGGGATATGTCCCCTTGTTTCTCACTCCCCAAATACTTCAACCCCACCAACAAAAAGAACAAATACAGCGATACTCCGAAATTATTCTCAATCGTATTCTCCACAAAATAGGAGGAGAAAATGACAGCGTGCAGCGCCAAGAAAAGCGGGTTTCGCCAGTTTTTTCGATAAAAAAGCGGCTGGAAAAAACCCACCAGAAACAGCGCAAGCCCCACCAGCCCCGTGCCAGCGAAGATGGTCACGAACTGGTTGTGTGGCATCCGAAGTTGGTAATTGCTGTAAACTTTGGAGGCGTATTTTTCCTCGACGACGCGCTTCAAATCGCCAGCGCCGATGCCGAAAATCGGGTGCTCACGTCCGATGTCAAGGCCGATGAGCACGGAAGTGAAGCGCTCGGCGTCGGGGTAATCGGCGCCCGTGCCTTGCTGAAACTGGAGGTAGTCCCAGCGGGCGTAGTCCACTTTGGCTTTGAAGCTGGGCACGGTGAAATAGGCTGCCACCGGAAGCGCCACCACGGCAGCGATGCCCGCCAAGCCGAGCAGGTAGCGTTTTTTTACCAAAACAAACCAAGCACCGAGCGCCAACAGTGCCAAGTAAAGCGAAATTAAACCACTCCGCACCGACAGTACGTGGATGAAGGCAAACAAGAAAACAGTCAATGCGCCGATAAACCATCGCTCGTTTTTCGTAGAAAAATGAAATCCCTCTACCCAAAGCGCCCCGCCGCCGAGGATGGTCAGCGCCACCATCAGGCTGAAACGGATATGGTTGCTGGGCGTGGTGAGATGACCGCCCTGGCCGAGGTTGGCCATCTCGGTATCGAAGTGGGCGATGAAATTCAGCAGGACATACACACTGATGATGGACATCGTTACCAACAGAAAGTACAGGATGGTAAAAACTTCCCGCTTGCGCAATGCGGGCATGGAAGCAAAGGCAAAGGGCAGCACCAAAAACGGCAATTTGATGCGCAGCCGCTCCAACGTGTAACCGAGGTCGCTCGACCACGGCCAAGAAAAAAGCACCAATAAAAAAGGGATGGAAACCGCCAGCCAAGGGGTGTAATGGCGGTATTTTTCAAAATTTTCACGAAGGGTGTCCCGCAGCGTGACGGTGATTTTAGGCCCGTCAATTTTCAGTTGGAAAACGGCCAGCACCACCAGCGCTATCATCGAAACGGAAAGCACGAACTCCGCCGACAGCACCATGCTCACCAGATAGATGAACAGGAAAATGATGGATTGCGCTTTGTATGATTGTAGGATGGTCTGCACTGTTGAAGATTCGAGGATTTGAGGATTTGAGGATTTGAAAAGGAGGAACGAAAACAGCTTGGTTTGCTTTATAAATAAACCAAATACTACCTTTGCACCTTCATTTTTTGGAAAGACACCGAAGTTGATGAGTTTTGGCAGGCTCGCCTCAAATCCTCAAATCTTCGATTCTTCAAATCCTCAACCACATGTCCGATTCATTCGCAAATGTAAAACGCCTCATCGAAGAAATAGCGGCTGCCAGCCCAACGACGAAGGACGAACTGGGGCAGTTCCGCATCCAGTACCTCGGCTCGAAGAACGTGCTCAAGCCGTTGATGGGCGAAATTAGAAATGTTCCGAACGAACAGAAAAAAGAATATGGCCAACTGGTGAACGAGGCCAAGGA
>JAHEAS010000807.1 GCA_024642645.1 Saprospirales bacterium
ATAGCCACGAATTTGACGAAGCGGGTCTATCTGGGGCTTAGCGGCATGAGGCTCTTTACGAGCAGCCCCTTTTCTGGTCGTAATAAATAAATACTAGTACAACACCCTGTAAGTTCATGGCAAGTTTAATTTAGCCGTTAAAGGTTTTTTATTTTTGCCCCACTGAAAAGGTTTAGCCATGGTGTGATTGAAGTAGGCGATAAATTTCAGAATTTGTTCTTTGAGGTAATCGAGTGAGTTAGCGTTTAATCTGCGCAGCAATTTCTTCTGCAAAATCGAAAACCACATTTCCACTTGATTAAGCCAGGAGCAGTGTTTTGGCGTGTAGATAAAGCGGATGTCAAGTGTGGCGTCAGACAAAAATGCAGACCGGCTCTCCATGCTTTTCAGGATGCCACTTTGCCCTTTGACCCCCAAACCCCTCGTGATGTTGCACCGTTGTGCAATCAACTGAACCAAGCCTTCCGATTGATGTGTGTTGAGGTTGCCCACTATCAGGCGCCATTGTTTGGTGGCGGGGTCGGCCTCAAGCAGGTTCGTGATATGTTGAACAAAATCCTCTTCATTTCTCGTGGCACTGATTGTAGGGCCTTCGATGCGCCCGGTCACCACATCGAAGTTGGCGATGAGGCATTGGGTGCCATGCCGGGTGTACTCGAACTCCCGGCGATGTATCTTGCCTGCTCGCACCGGCAAATCCGCCCCCTGGCGTTCAAGGGCCCGAATGCCGGTTTTTTCATCGATGGAAATGGTCCGCACCCCTTGGGTGGACTGCAGTTCAGCTGCTTGCTGATAACATTGGTTGATGAGCCTGCTCCCGCTTTCCAGTTCCTCCGGGGCGCAGCGGGGATTTGGCCAATATCCGGACTTATGTGGCTTGAGGTCGCTTTCTTTTTAAAAAGAGCCCCAAATGGGACTTGCTGATGCCTGCTATTTCTCGTTTTTGGATTTCATCAGCGAGTTCCTGGTGCGTCCAATGTGTGATGGGGCGTCCGGATTGCTGTGGGTCTTCCGGACAAACCGCCAGCATTTGGCAATGCTGCTCGGCGCTGTAAGTAGGGGGTGCGCCCGAACGGGGGGGGCATCGGCTAAAAATTCGAATATGGCGGCTTTCAGTTTTGCAGACTTGTTGAGGTCTTCACTGTTTTCAATTTCCTCGAACACAGGCTGGAAACTCAGCCATTTCACTCGCCAATGCTTCGCAGTTAAATAGTTGCAGTTCAACATGGAGGCGACCACGCTGTTCGGGTGGTTTTCCAGGTGCAATATCAGAATCGCACGCTCAATGTCCCGCTTGCTGGCAGTTCGGCTGTTTGACAATGGCTCCAAAATAGCTCTTTGAGCCTCGCTAATTTTTATTGATGGTGACTTTGGTGGTGGCATTTTTTTCGTGATTTTAGTGCAAAGTTAAATTTATCATGAACTTGCCGGGTGTTATACTAGCCACTTCCAAACTTACGGCTTTATAAATACATCCTTTCTCGCCAATGGAAATACTCGGGCAAAAAGAAAGGGCCTGGCACCAGCCAGACCCTTCCTCCGAAATCAGAAATCCGACTTCCGAAATCAAGAAACCGCTTCCCGCCCGATGCTGTCGTAATAAAACCCTTTGTCTTTCATGTTGTCCACATCGTAAAGATTGCGACCGTCAAAAATGACCGGGTTTTTTAGCAGGCTTTTCATCACCTCAAAGCTCGGTGTGCGGAACACGCTCCACTCCGTGACGATGGCAAGCGCATCAGCGCCGATGAGCGCTTCGTACTGGTCTTGCGCCATGTTGACTTGGCCGTTGTACTGTTCCGAGACGTTTTCCATGGCCTCCGGGTCGAAGGCTTTCACCTGAGCGCCCGCTTTGAGCAGGTCTTCGATGAGGTAGAGCGCCGGGGCTTCCCGAATATCATCGGTGTTCGGCTTGAAGGCGAGGCCCCAGAGGGCGATGGTCTTGCCAGCAAGGTCGTTGTTGAAATAGGCTTTGATTTTTTCCGTGAGGCGGTGCTTTTGCAGGGCGTTCACGTTCATAACGGATTTGAGGATTTTGAAATCGTAGTCAAATTCGTCGGCGGTCATGGCCAATGCCTGCACGTCTTTCGGAAAACAAGAGCCGCCGTAGCCCACGCCGGGGAAGAGGAAGCGCTTGCCGATACGGCTGTCGCTGCCCATGCCGACCCGCACAGCGTCCACGTTGGCGCCGACCCGCTCGCAGAGGTTGGCGATTTCGTTCATGAAAGAAATCCGGGTGGCGAGGTAGCTGTTGGCAGCGTATTTCGTCATTTCCGCAGAGCGTTCGTCCATGAAGAAAATGGGGTTGCCTTGGCGCACGAACGGCTCATAGAGTTGCTTCATGGCCTTGCGTGCCCGGTCGGAATTGGTGCCGATGACGACCCGGTCTGGCTTGAGGAAATC
>JAHEAS010000105.1 GCA_024642645.1 Saprospirales bacterium
GCTTGTTTTTTGAATAAAAATCTTGGGGTGCCTCATGTCGTTCCAACACCGCTGCCAATGGATGCCCAATGAAACTAACTTCAACGCCATGATTTTTGTAAAACTCCTCCTCAAATGGGAATATGACGAACATCCGCTCCACACAATCCCGCACTATTTTTACTCGGCTGGTATGCCATGCCCAAAGTTGCGGAGAGATATAATAAAACACTCGAAAGCCCTGCTTTTTTGCCCAGGTTGCCATTCTTAGATTAAAACCGGGATAATCAATCAGGATGAGGACATCTGGGGCAAACTGCTTGATGTCGGTTTTTGCAAAGCGGAAATTCCGAAGGATTGCAAGAAGGTTTTTCAAGACCTCCAAGAATCCCATAAAGGCTAATTCCCGATAATGCTTGACGACCTCAGCCCCCTCAGCAGCCATCAAATCGCCACCCCAACACCTGACTTTGGCAGCTTGGTCTGCCTCCCTCAGCGCCCGAACGAGCGCCGCACCTTGGAGGTCACCTGAAAGTTCACCCGCTATTAAGTAGTATTTCATTGGCTGTGAATAAAGGGCGAAGTAAAGAGAACTAGTTGACATTAATCAGTCCCTTCTTCAAGTCTGGAACAAAAACGTACCTTGGCAGCCGTATTTTTTTACAAATAAAACCAATAATATGCCGCATAAAGATGTCCACTATTCCGACTATCTCCAACTGGATAAGATTCTGAATTCTCAGCAATTAGAAAGCGACTTGGTCAACGCCCACGCTCACGACGAAATGCTTTTCATCATCATCCACCAAGCCTACGAGCTTTGGTTCAAACAAATCATGTACGAAATTGAGTCGGTGGCGGACATCATGAGCCAGCAGTCGATCAACGACAACTCGCCCGACCTGCAGACTGTTGCCCACCGCTTGAACCGAGTGGCTGTCATCTTGCGAGTGGCTGTGCACAAGATTGACATCATGGAAACGATGACTCCAATGGATTTCCTCGATTTCCGTAACCTTTTACGCCCAGCTTCTGGGTTCCAAAGTTGGCAGTTCAAATTGGCAGAGGCTCGACTTGGATTGCGCTATACTGAACGTCATGCACAAGAATACTATATTTCCCAGCTTCGGGAAGAGCATGTAAAGATGATAAAAACGGCAGAAGCCAAACCTTCACTGCTAGACCTCGTCAACGAATGGTTGGAGCGGATGCCGTTTTTTGAGGACGCCGAAAACTGGCCGACTCAAGTTGGAAGCAACATCGAACAGCATCCATTTTGGGCCGATTACAGCGCCCGCTATGTGGAGAGTTTGATGCCAAACGAGCGTTTCAACCTTCGGTTTTTTAACCAGGTCTTTTTCGGCGATGACGACAATTCGGAGCGGCGACTTAGCCCGAAGGCTTGCCGGGCTGGGCTTTTTATCTTTCTTTTCCGGGGCTACCCAATGCTACAAACCCCATTTCAGCTGCTCAACTTGTTACTGGAAATTGACGAGCAACTCTCAACTTGGCGCTACCGCCACATGAACATGGTTCATCGAATGATTGGGAGTCGAACTGGCACCGGTGGCTCGACGGGCAAGGATTACTTGAAGGGGGCCCTCGACAAGCACTATATTTTTAAGGAAATAGCCGGACTCACCAGCTTCTTGATTGAACGTCAGAATTTGCCAAAGCTTGGCTCTACTTTGGAGGCAAAGCTGGGGTTCAAGGTTTGAAATCATCTATCAAAAAACATACTTCCCAAAGAGCAATAGCCAACCAATCACCAATAATGAAATTACGATTACAACGCCACGAACGGTGTTGTATAAATGCCTTTTCTGGTAAAAATTGAGCAGAAAAGCACAAAGTGCGATAGCAAAAATAGCACAGGTGCGCTCCCGGAACATGGGGCGAAATCCAGCCGAATGAACCAACCCCTTAGTTTCGAGAAAAGCGTAAATTCCAAAAAGGACACCGTATCCAAGACCCGCTAACAATAAGGAAATTATGATTCCCAGTGGAAGTGAATTTTTTTCAAGCATAATCAATTTGATTTGACCCGAACAGCATGTTCGAGTGGCTTAAGATTTTCAATTGAATCGTAACGGGTAAGGTCGTGGCCGGACGGCACTACCGAGATATACTTGTTGTCAAGCGCCCAAACATCCGTGTCGTTACCGTGGTCTTGGTTCATGAACTCACCTGTGAGCCAGTAGTATTTTTGCCCTCGAGGGTCAATGCCTTCCACATATCGCTCAATCCAACGAGCTTCGGCTTGGCGGCAAACTTTAAAGCCTTTCAATACCGTAGCCGGCACAGCGGGAATGTTCACGTTCAACAATTTCGAGTTGCCCATGCCATGTTCCAGTACGAATTCCATTAGCTCTTTGATATAAGGTTTGCAGGCTTCAAAATCAGCACCCCACTCGTAGTCCAACAGTGAAAACCCAATGGATTTGATGCCTTCCAGTGATGCCTCCATCGCTGCTGACATGGTCCCTGAGTACAAAATATTGATAGATGCGTTCGAGCCGTGGTTGATGCCGCTGACGCAGAGGTCGGCCTCCCGCTGGTGCAGCAGCACGTGCTTGCCCAGTTTCACACAATCCACAGGGGTGCCACTGCATTCATAAGCTTCGACTCCGTCAAAAATCTCCACTTTCTTCAAACGTAACGGGTCTTTCAGCGTGATGGCGTGGCCCTGCCCAGACTGCGGGCTATCTGGTGCAACAACGATGAGGTCGCCCAATTCACGGGCCACTGCTACGAGCGCTTTCAAGCCGGGAGCATTTATTCCATCGTCATTCGTTACAAAAATTAATGGTCGGTAAGTCATAAAAAAAATATGTCACTGAACTCCAGTTCAGCAGTGGATTTGTAGGATTTTCTAAACGCTGAACTGGAGTTCGGCGGCAATGGTTGCAGCAAAAATAGGATTTTCAAACAGACCAAGGTCGTAGCTTTTTTAAAATCTCTTGTACCTTTTGACGTTGAGATTCCATTTCAGTCTGCGACCAATTGAAATGTGATTGAAAAACACCCAACACAATGTCCAAATGCTGAATAACCCGTTCAATATGAAAGTAAAGCATCCCAGTTCTTCGCTCAAAAAAGTCTAAAGGATTCAGCACGAATTCTGAATCAAGACAGTGCCGCAATTCCGCTTTAATAAGTAATTCGTCGGATATTTTCCCTTCGCCGAAAGCATCCTCGACAATCTGCTTTGCAATGCGCCCATAGTTCTCAGTCAGGTACACGGAAGTCACTTTGGCATTTTCCAAAGGCTCCAATTTTTCTTCGATAGACCGCTGAAAATCAAGCACTTCTGCTATGTTCGCAAATGGATGCTCGGCCAACGCAATATGTTTGGTCATGCAAACTATCGGGGTTTGTCCTTGTCGTTTTAGTACCAAATCCACCAGTTTCTCAGCCATTTTTCGGTAACCCGTCAACTTGCCGCCTGCAACGGAAATCAAGCCAGATTTCGAGATAAAAATCTCGTCCTTACGACTCATCTCACCCGCCGATTTCCCTTCTTCGTAAATCAGCGGGCGCAGACCTGCCCATGTGCTTTCCACGTCCGACAATGTCAATTTTGCCGATGGGAACAAGGCGTTGGCAGCGTCAAGCAAGTATTTAACCTCGTCTATTTCAGCAAAAACTGCCTCCCGGCTACCCTTGTACGGTGTGTCTGTAGTGCCAATATAAGTGGCTCGTTGGCGAGGAATGGCAAAAACCATCCGACCATCTGTCACATCAAAATAAACAGCATGTCGAAGGGGCAAACGCTCCCTCCGCACAACGATATGCGTTCCTTTGGAGAGGAAAAGCCGTTTGTTGGTCAGCGAATTTGCCTTTTCTCTGAGTTGGTCCACCCATGGGCCAGCCGCATTTACAATGGTAGCCGCCTTTATCTGGAAAAATTCTTGGCTTGCAAGGTCGTGGCAAGTTGCCCCGATGAGCTGCCCGTTTTCTTCTAATAAATCAGTTACTTCCACGTGATTCATACAAGTGGCGCCATTCCGAATAGCCGTTTTAATCACTTCGATGGTCAACCGGGCATCATCAGTTCGGTATTCGGCGTAAAGGCCCGCACCAAGCAGACCCTTCGTACGAAGCAAAACCTCTTCCTCAACACTTTGCTGACGATTGAGCATTTTGCGCCTGTCCTCCTTTTTTACCCCCGCTAAAAAATCGTAGAGCCACAACCCCAAGGAGGTTCCAAATTTACCAAAAGTTCCACCTTGGTAAATGGGTAAAAACATCTTCTCCGGTTTGACCAAATGTGGAGCCAGGCCATGTACGATTGCCCGTTCCTGCCCCACATCATGCACCATTTTTAACTCCAACTGTTTGAGGTAGCGTAGCCCACCGTGTATCAGTTTTGTGGATTTGCTGCTGGTGCCAGAGGCAAAATCCCCTTTTTCGACCAAAGCTACCCACAGGCCACGGCTGGCTGCGTCTAAGGCAATGCCGGCTCCGGTGATGCCTCCGCCAATAACCAAAAGGTCAAATTTTTGACTTTTGAAATGCTGAATTAGATTTTGCCTTGGTGATACCATGCGTTTATCGCTACTTTTCGGCCATGTTTTTGAATCGGCAGCAAGATAAAGCCAATCACATTACATCGGTTTTAAATTTGTGTAAATTCTGGAGCCCACTATTTCACAACTGCATTGTCCTTTGGGTTTTGAAACTTTACAATTACTATCAAGCAACCTGACTGTTTTCACACCCAAATAGACTTTGCCAAGGCAAAATGAGTTTGTAAACAGTCACCAACCTTTAAATTATTAGCATGAAAAAATCTGTTCTTTTTACAGTTCTAATCCTGACCAGTCAATTATTACTGGCGCAATACCAGTTCACGCTCACCAGCGACTGCAACTGCACTTCCATCAAAAACCAACAGAACACAGGCACTTGCTGGAGTTTTGCCACCTCCTCTTTCCTCGAATCGGAGTTGATTCGAATGGGCAAGCAGGAGGAATACGACTTGTCCGAGATGTACTTTGTCCGCCAGATTTACAAGGATAAGGCACAGAATTATGTGTACCGCCAAGGGAAGGCGAATTTCAGTCAGGGAGGTCTTTCTCATGATGTCATCACAGCTTTTACTGAAGCAGGCGCAGTGCCGGAGTCGATTTACAGTGGCAAGCTACAAGGTGAGTACCTGCATGACCACAGCGAATTGGAAGTGGCACTAAAAGGCCTACTTGACGTGATAACCAAAGAAAAAAAGCCGACCAACAAATGGACGACTGCTGTGTCGGGCATTTTGGATGCTTATTTGGGTGCCGTACCCGAAAAATTCTCGGTAAATGGCAAGGAGTACACCCCCAAAACTTACGCAGCTACGCTCGGGATAAACCCTGCGGATTACCTGAGTTTCACCTCTTATACCCACCACCCTTTTGACCAAAAAATGGTGCTGGAATTACCGGACAACTGGTCAAATGGCAGCTACTATAACGTGCCCATCGCCGATATCGTGGCCATCTCAAAAAATGCCATTTCCAAAGGGTTCAGCGTGGCATGGGACGGGGATGTGAGCGAAAAAGGCTTTTCCGCAGGCAAGGGAGTCGCCGTGCTTCCAGTCAACGAAAAACGGGAAGACCTATTTACCAATCCAGGTGAGGAAGTGGCCGTTACACAGGAACTGCGCCAATCCACCTTCAACGACTTCACCACTACTGACGACCACCTGATGCACGTCTCCGGCACAGCTAAGGACCAAAACGGGACGACCTATTTTTATGTAAAAAATTCATGGGGAGAAATCAGCCCTTACAGTGGCTACATCTATATGTCTGAGCCATATTTCAGGCTAAAAACCGTTGGCATCATGGTGCACAAAGATGCGGTGCCAGCGGAGATTCGGAAGCGGCTGGGGATTTGATTTACACAACACCATCTTTGTTTTTTTTGAAATAAAAACCAATCAAGGGTTTCATCTTAAACATAAACCCCCTACATTGCCTTCAGAAACAATTCGTTGTTAAAAGAAACAACCGCACAAGCACACCAATTCGTTTTGACTCAACATTTTTATTTTAGGGAGTGATTTGGATTTGCAATTAGGGCGGGCCTCAACCGTTGACTTGTCCGGTTTTCAAAGTTTCGGCTTTGAAACAGGAGGATTACCAAAAACAGTCCGACTACCTTATCCATGATTTTAAGGGGTCTTAAACATCCTCTGTGCTAGTGTGGTTTTTCTTTTTTTAAAACGCCGGCAAGGTCTCTTAACCTTGCCGGCGTTTTTTATTTCAGGTGGTCGTATATTTTGAAGATTTAGTGGAGAAAACTGGCTTGGTTTGCAGGTAAATGTTACTTTGTGGCAACATCACTCAACCAAATTTTTTCACTAAAAAATAGCACATGGAAATTCCATTCATTCTTCCGATTTTTATTTTCCTTGGATTTTTGCTCATCACCACGGGGCTTTTCACTGTTAAACAACAGACAGCGGTGATTATCCAACGTTTTGGCAAATTCCAGAGTGTCCGACAGTCGGGCCTTCAATTCAAGATTCCTTTTGTGGACACTGTCGCTGGACGAATCAGCCTGAAAGTCCAGCAATTGGACGTACCCGTAGAGACCAAAACCAAAGACGACGTATTTGTCGGCATCAAGGTTTCGGTGCAATACGTCATCAGGCAGGAGTCTATCTACGATGCTTTTTACAAACTGCAAAACCCTTACGAGCAGATGTCTTCCTACATTTTTGACGTGGTACGGGCCGAGGTACCCAAAATGAAGCTCGACGACGTATTCGAGCGCAAGGACGATATCGCTGTGGCCATCAAGCGAGAACTGGACGAGGCCATGAATGAGTATGGTTATTTCATCGTGAAGGCACTGGTGACGGACATTGACCCAGCCGCTGCCGTCAAAGAGGCGATGAACCATATCAACGCTGCCGAGCGGAAAAAAACTGCCGCTGAGTATGAGGGTGAAGCCGAGAAAATCCGCATCGTGGCAAAGGCTCGTGCAGAGGCCGAAAGCAAGCGCCTACAAGGCCAAGGTATCGCCGACCAACGTCGGGAAATCGCAAGGGGCTTGGAGGAAAGTGTGGGTATCCTCAATGCAGTAGGAATCAATTCGCAAGAAGCCTCCGCACTGATTGTCATCACCCAGCACTACGACACGCTGCATTCCGTGGGTGAAAATGCCAACAGCACCTTGATTCTCATGCCAAATGCACCTACTGCAGCTACGGACATGCTGACTTCGATGGTGACTTCGTTGGTTGCTACGAAGAACTTGACCGAAAAGATGAATGGTGGAAAATAGCATCTACCAAAAATGACAATAGCGCCGTTGGAGACATACTCCAACGGCGCTATTTTTTTTGATGAAGCCAACGTTACTAAATTTTCAAAAAATTAGCATCCGTATTAGCCCCTATTGGTTAAAACGGCCAATTCGCTGTCACCTGATGAAGGAAATCGGAAAAGAGTGATGGCTTCAACGCAATGGTAAAGGCGAAACCGAAAACAGCACCCCAGAAGTGGGCCTCGTGGTCAATTCGGCTACCAGCTTCACTCCTTGCGGAATAAGATGAGTAAACCAAATACAACACCGCTGCAATAATGGCAGGAATAGGAATCACACCAAACAGTTTAATCATTTCCCAGGGTAACAACAAAGCAAAGGCGAACATGATACCCGAAGTAGCACCAGAGGCTCCCACGCTACTAAATGACTGGTTGTTTTTGTGTTTCAAATAGGTTGGAATATCTGCAAACACACCAGAGAGGAGATAAAGCGCCAAGAAATTAACCCGGCCCATCGTCTCTCCGAACAAGGAGACAAATGCACTCTCAATGAAAGTGCCGAAACTCCACAGTACAAACATATTCACGCCAAGGTGAATCCAGCTCCCGTGAAGAAAAACCGAACTGACCCATCGGTAATATTCTTTGTCCCGGTGCTCCTCGTAAGGAAAGTGCATGAATTTGAGGAACAAGTCCCGGTTGCTGAAAGCAATCCAGGAAACAAGAACCGTGACGGCAATGATGACGAGGGTAACGGTGATTTGCATTGAAAGTGTTATTTAATTATTGGGGTATTAGTTTATTGGGTTAATGCTTGATAATTTTCACAATAACCCAATAACTCAAGAACCCCTTTATTCATTATGATAAGACTCTCCCCGCAAAATCGTCATGGCACGGTACAATTGTTCCAAGAAAAACAACCGGACCATTTGATGCGAAAAGGTCATTTTAGAAATTGAAAGCTTTTGGTCAGCACGCTGGTAAATCGCTTCCGAAAAACCCCAAGCGCCACCTACCAGAAAGACGAGCCGCCGAGAACCGAGTTGGAGTTTTTGTTCCATAAAATTGGAGAACTCCACCGAGGTCAACTGCTTACCTCTTTCATCCAGCAAAACTAATAAATCCTCTTTCTTGAGCCGGGAAATTACCAGCTCGCCTTCTTTTTGTTTGAGCAGCTCATTCGCTAGACTCCCAGCGTTCTTCACATCTGGCAAAACGACCGAGGCAAATGGCAAATAATGCGACAGCCGTTTTTCATAAACAGCCATGCCCTCTTCGAGATAGGGAAATGCCGTTTTGCCAATCAACCAAAGTTCGACCTTCATTCGCTGGGTTTTAATTGTTTGAACGCCTTGCCAAGATGGTCTGTGATATCGCTAGCCAGCAGCGCTTCCTGTTGTAGGTCGTGCATGGCGAGGTCCCCAGCGAGTCCATGTAGGTACACACCCAATTGGCAAGATTCGAGCGGTGAGTAGCCCTGTGCCAACAAACCAGTGAGGATGCCAGTCAATACATCGCCACTGCCACCGGTTGCCATGCCGG
>JAHEAS010000106.1:0-8401 GCA_024642645.1 Saprospirales bacterium
AAGTGGCTTCCGGCACCTTCACAGCTAACAATAAGCCATTCACCATTGGTAAATGCCTGCTCGGCGGCTTCGATTTTGTTTTCGGAGGCCGGGCCGATGAGGTGTCACTTTGGAACAAAGCGCTTACCCAGCCGGAAATCCAGGACATGATTGACAACGAGCTGAACGGCGATGAAGCAGGCCTTAAGGCTTACTACAAGTTCAACCAAGGCGTGCCCGGCGGCGACAACACGTCTATCAGCAAACTGGACAGCGAAACGGGCGACAGCCAAGATGGCAACTTGCTCAATTTTGCACTGAATGGCAACACCTCCAACTTCGGCGGCGTGTTGGACGTGAGCTTTCAGGCTATTACCTTCCCGCAGATACCCACCAAATTGGTCACTGACCAGCCCTTCCAGTTGGATGCGACTGCTAGTTCGGGACTTCCAGTGACTTATGAAATCGTCTCCGGCCCAGCCACTTTGAGCGGTAACACGGTGACGCTCACTGGCGTTACTGGCGATGTGACCGTCAAGGCAAGTCAAGGTGGCGATGGCACTTACGACCCTGCCGTTGACCTATTCAACACGTTTGCCGTGCTTGACCCGAACACCTACGTTCCAACGATTGATGCCCGAAGCCCACTCGCTGGCGACGTCTTTGTGCCAACGCTAAAGCCCATCCAGTTGGCAGCCATTGCCAGCATTGGCTATGCGCCACTGTTCAGTGTGGACGGTTTGAAATTCGAAATTGACGGTATCGAAATACCCGCCAAGGACTGGGGCAACGGCCATTACACCGCTTGGTGGACGCCTACCGCGTACGGCAACAAGCAGGTGAAAATCATTTCTACCAACAACTTCGGCGCAGCCGCCACTGAGACCGTGGACATCAACATCGTCAACACGGCACAAAACCTGAACGTAATCGCCTTTGATGATGTGTGGGCCGATGTGAACAACGGAGTTGTGGAAATGGAAGCAGAACTGCCTAGCTATCTTGGTGCCTTCAACAAAATCTCAGCATACCTCAACATTGACTGCCCAACGGGTGGTTGTGACCCTTGGGACCGCATTTCTGGCATCGAAATCAAAGGACACAACGGCGAGTGGTACGAACTTTTCCGTTATATCACGCCTTATGGTGTGGCTTGTTCACATAGTATAGACGTGACAGACTTCATGTCGGCGTTGCAAGGCAAAATCAGGTTCAGGGTAAGATTGGGCACCCTCGGCAATGGCTTCCTCTACAGCCTTTCCCTTGACTACGACCAAGGCGTTCCAGCCAATCCGTATAGTTCCATTACACCCGTTTGGGAAGAGACCTTCAATTTTGGCAACCCTGCCAATCTGCAACCTGTTCCAGAAAAATCAATCAGTATTCCAGCCAACACCAAAGCCGCAAAGTTGAAACTGGTGTCCACTGGCCATGGCTGGGGCGATAATAACACGGGCAATGCCGCAGAATTTCACGAAGATACGCACCATATCTGGGTGAACGGCGCACAGACTTTCGAGCAGCACAACTGGCAAAACTGCAACCCAAACCCCGATAATTGCTCACCGCAGAATGGCACTTGGTACTTTGCCCGTGCAGGTTGGTGCCCTGGTTCCATTGCCCCTTGGTTCGACTACGACATGGCGGCCTTTATTAACCAAAGCTCCGTGGCGCTCGACTATGTTTTCGATGAGGATTATGTTGACCTTTGCAACGCAGACAACCCCAACTGCGTAACCAATGCTACCTGTAATTGCAATGACGGCTACAATCCGCACCTGATTGTTTCCTGCTATTTCATCACCAACAGCGATACCCCGATTGACGGCAGTGAGGTGCTTGGAACTGAGACACCGTTCGAACCGTTGGCGTTCACGGCCTATCCCAACCCGACCACGGGAAAGCTGAATATCCTGCTTGAAAACTCGGGTGAAGCAATGGGAGTAAGGGTTTTCAACAGTGTCGGCCAAGTGATTCGTACGGTGAAGGAAATTGGCAACATTGGCCAAATCTCTCTTTCCTTGGAAGGGCTGCCGAAAGGACTTTACACCGTGGAAGTGCGGACAGAAAAAGCGGTTGGCAGCAAGAAAATAGTTTTGGAATAAAGTGCAGATATATTGACAAAATGGTTGATGATTCCATTTTGCTTTCAATTTATAAAGAAATAGACCTTCCGAGTTTCTATAACTCGGAAGGTCTAAAGTTATTACCACCCCACCCTTTTCTCCAACTCCTCTCGCTTCAAGGTTATCAAATGCCCAATCGGCGCTCCGCCTCGGTATGCCTGCACCCGCAGCGTTATCGGCCCTTCTGGCAGCGTCACAGGCGAGGCATATTTGGCCGAATGATCGTCCGGCATGGTATCGTCGAAGGAATAGAAAAGGTCGAGGCCGGGCATCTCTGACGCCATGACCAGCACCAGCTTTTCGCCGTCTTTTTTCGTGGAAACGATCGGGTCGTACACCGCCTTTGAGTAGTTCTTACCGGCCATGTCCGAGCGCTGGAAATGCACCTCCATCCGCTTCGCAAAACTGTCCCAGTTTTTGTCCTTTTTCTGTGACCAATACACCTCGGAAAGCGCCCAGGCCCGTGGGTAGGTCATGTATTCCAAGTAGCGGTAAGTCGGCGTCTGCTCTGTCCAGAGGTTGCCCTGTCCACCGAGGATGTACTTGGCGTCCACTCCGTCCGGCACTGGCTCGAAGCTGTAGCTTTTTTGGCAACGGAGGCGGGCATAAATCGGTGGGTCAACGGTCGGGTCTCCCTGTGTATAGTCCAGGTAGGCAAAAGTCGTCGGCGTCATCACCACCTCGTGGCCAAGTTGCGCCGCCTCGATGCCGCCTTTGACGCCCCGCCAACTCATCACCGTGGCACCGGGTGAGATACCGCCCTCTAAAATCTCGTCCCAGCCGAGCAGCTTTTTGCCCTTGGCAGCCAGCATTTTCTCCAATCGCCCCATGAAATACCCCTGCAAATCCTCGACGTGGTGGGTCCCCAGTTTTTTCATCAGCGCCTGACAACCAGCGTCTTCTTTCCAATAGCCCTTGTAGCATTCATCACCACCGACATGGATGTATTGGTTGGGGAACAACTGCGCCACTTCCGTGAATACTTTGTCCAAAAACTCGTACACCTTTTCGTCAGAGGGGTTCAGCGTGTTCTCCACCTTCATCTTGAAAGTGCCATTGCCGTACCATTCAGAGAAATCGGTGCCGGGGTCCACGAATACTTTTTGGTCGGTGCAGCTCAGTTCCGGGTAAGCAGCCAAGGCAGCCATGCTGTGACCCGGCACGTCAATTTCCGGCACAATCGTCACGTTCCGCTCAGCGGCGTATTTTACGATTTCCCGAATGTCATCTTGGGTATAAAATCCGCCGACGGTGGCTTTCTCGCCCGCCTGCACATCGGCCCGGTCGCCGAAGTGGCCGTGGCGTTCTGCCCGCCAAGCGCCAACTTCCGTCAGCTTAGGCAGGCTCTTGATTTCGATGCGCCAGCCCTGGTCGTCGGTGAGGTGCCAGTGGAAAGTGTTGAATTTATAGCGCACCATTTCATCAATGTACTGCTTGATTTCTGCTTTGGTGAAAAAATGGCGGCTCACGTCGAGCATCAGTCCCCGCCAGCCAAACCGGGGAAAGTCAGTGATGCGCACGGCAGGAATGCTCCAGCTTGCCTTCGCCAGCGTATTGCTTTCGATTTCCTTGGGCAACAACTGCAACAGCGTTTGCACCCCATAAAAAAGGCCGGCGGGCTGATTGGCCGTGATGGTCACGCCCTTCGTGGTGGCTTCCAACGTGTAGCCTTCCTTGCCGAGGCGGTCGTTGGGTTTGGTGTTCAAGTTGAGCAGCAGGTTGGCGGCTTTTGCTTGCTTCGCAATGAGTGAGTAGCCAGTCGGTGCGTTGAGTTTTTGCGCCAGCATCTCCGCCACGGGTTTTGCCTCCGTCCCGCTGTAGCCGATGGTGGTGGTTTTTATGAGTGTAAAAGCCCCAGCAAGTGTCTGAATTTCAACGGGTTGCGGAATGAGGTTGAGTGGTGCGTTTTGCGCCAGCACCATGTTTGCGGTGAGCAACAAAAGGAATTGCAGTAGTTTTTTCATGTATCAATTATTAGATTGTTGGAAAATAGTTTGGCCTTGTGGGGCCGCAATGATAGGGATTTGACGGGATTTGGTGCAGGTGATTTTAGGCATGATGGACCAAACGGCTTTGGGCCGCCTGGTTACTATGGTTACAATTTGATATTCAAATCAAAATTCAAGAAAAGTCGATTCAGTGTCTTGAACCCGCTTGAATGGCCTTGCCGAGGTCAAACCATTTTCAATCCTTAATTCGTATATTTCATCAACTCCCCCACAGCCAAATGATATTCCCACTCCGTTTTCAGGAAATGCAGCAAAGCATTTTGGTAAAAACTCGTCTCCAAAAAATACTCAATCACCGTGATTTCGCCCAAGCGCAAAGCCTTGTCCAAAAGGGCGGTGTTGCTCACCGATGAAATGGCAGAACGGTAATCGTCCAGGGATTTTCGGAGCGCAGCCTGCCGTTCGTACAGTTCTTTTATTTCATAAAAATGCTCGTTCAGGTGAGACTGCAAGTTCAAATCGACAAAAAGCACCTGCGCCTCTTGGGACTCCGTGCGGTATTTCTGCTCCCAAATAGGCAGTGTCACGCCCGCATGGAGGCCGTTGAAACGCTGCCCCAAAATGCCCTGATAATGGTAGCCAACCTCGAATTTTGGCAGCCGCCATGCCTTTGAAAGTTCCAACTGTTTTTCGGCAACGCGCTTTTCCTGTTCAAAAGATTGGCGCAGCGGGTCGGCGGCTTCGTATTCCTTTTTGATGATTTCAAATGCCTGAATTTCGGGCAGCGGTGGGTAAATGGTATCGGTAAAAACGATGGCTTCGCCGCCGTTCAATTCCGTCAGATGCGTTTGCAGTTTTTGGATTTCGACATTGTTCTCCTGCTGCAACTGGTTGATTTCCAATAGTTGCAGCCTCGTTTTGTTCAGGTCCAAAATATTGCCGTCACCCTGGTCGAGTTTGGTTTGAAAATCGCCCCGGAGTTTTTCCAGTGCCAATTTCCGCTGCTCTTGCTGCGCCGACAACTTGTTGCGATAGACCATTTCGATGCAGACCAATTTGGCTTCCTGTAAAACCTCCTGCCGCCGAGCTGCGATTGCCGATGTGGAAACTGCTCCCTGCTCCTCTGCAAGTTCCCGCCGCTTTTTGTACGTCGTCGGGAAAGCGAAGGGTTGCACAGCGAAAAAATCCACCTGGTCGCCCGCCGCCGCCGGTGAACCGAACAGGTACTGTCCCTGCACCGTCGGGTTTTGTAAGGTCAGGCCGGTTTTGTATTCCATTTTCTTGGCTTCCCAAAACTGACGGCTCGCCACGAGCGATTTATTGTTTTTTTCAACCGAAGTCAACACCGTTTCGACATTCGATTGACCGTTGACATTGACCAAAACCGCCAATATCAGCAGGTTTATGACCACTATTTTATAGTTCATTTCAATCCTTTTTTGTTGGTTAGAAAATAGACGACCGGCACAATGAACAAATTGAGCAAAGTGGACGTGAGCAAGCCGCCCAAAATGACTTTTGCCATGGGGCTTTGGATTTCGTTGCCCGGCAAATCGCCCGCAATTGCCAGCGGGATGAGCGCAAGCCCAGCCGTCAGCGCCGTCATCAAAATTGGCGAGAGGCGGTCAACCGAGCCTTCCATAATGGTTTCAAAAAGGGGCCTGCCCTCCTCTTGCAAAGTTTTGTAGCGGGAAACGAGCAGGATTCCGTTTCGGGTGGCTACGCCAAACAGCGTGATGAAACCGATGATGGCGGGGATGCTCAAAATGCCTGACGTGACCCAAATACTGAACACGCCGCCAATTAATGCCAATGGTAAATTCAGCAAGATAATGGAGGCCGTTTTCATGTCCTTAAACTCCTGAAAAAGCAACAGAAAAATGACCAAAAGCGACAGCAACGAAGTGAGCATCAGCGTTCTGGCAGCTTCGGCTTCCGCTTCAAACTGACCGCCGTATTCGATGCGGTATCCTTCCGGCAGCGTGATTTTTTCGGCAATCGTTTTTTTGATTTCTTCAACCGCACTCTTTTGGTCTCGACCCGCCACGTTCACCGATACGACGGTTTTGCGCTGTACATTCTCCCGGTTGATGGTGTTCGGACCAGTCGTGCTGACCACATCCGCCACGTAACTCAAGGGGATTTTTTGCCCGTTTGCTCCGTCTATCATCGTATTTCGAATGTTCTCGATATTGCCCCGATTGGCATCGTCGAAGCGCAGCACCAAGTCGAAACTGCGGGTGCCTTCATACACTTCTGACACCTTTTCCCCCGCAAACGCAACGTCCACAAACTCGTTGAACTGCCCCATTGTGATACCGTAATGGTTGAGCAGGTCCCGTTTTGCCTTGATTTGCACCTGCGGAATTTCGATTTGTTGTTCGACACTCAAATCCACCAAGCCGGAAATAGGCGTGATGGCCGTCTTGATTTCATTGGAAAGGGAAAAGAGCTTGGCCAAATCCGTCCCAAAAATTTTGATGGCAATGTTAGCCCTTGTGCCGCTCAGCATGTGGTCAATCCGGTGGCCGATGGGCTGCCCGATGGTGATGTTTACGCCCGACACGTTGGCGAGGTGCGTCCGAACATCTGCCATGAACTCAGCACGGCTGCGGTCTTTCAAAAGGAACGGTGCATCAATTTCGGCGGCGTTCACGCCCTGTGCGTGTTCGTCGAGTTCCGCCCTTCCCGTGCGGCGGGTGGTGATTTGGATTTCGGGAACTTTCAGCAATTCCCGCTCGACGTGCGAGCCGATTTTGTTGCTTTCTTCTAATGAAATGCCTGGCAGGGTCACAGCGGAAATAACCAACGAGCCTTCGTTGAACTCCGGCAAGAAGCTCCTACCTAATTGCGTGAGCACCAAAATCGCTCCCACCAATAGCAAAACTGATGCGGCAATGACGATACCCTTGACCCTCATTACCCCCTTCAATGCTGACGAATAGCCATTTTGCAAGCGTTGCACGAGCCAACTTTCGCCGCGCTGCTTTTGCAACATCTTTTCATTTGACAAAAGATAACTACCTAAAACGGGGGTCAAGGTGATACTCACCACCAACGAAGCGAACAGCGAAACGATGAACGCAATGCCGAGCGGTGCCAGCAGTTTGCCCTCCATTCCCGAAAGAAAAAACAGCGGCAGAAACGCAACGATGATGATGAAGGTGGCATTGATGATGCTCGTCCGAATCTCCACCGAGGCATCGAAAACGACTTGCAGGATGCTCTTTCGACCCCCAACCCCTGATGGGGAGTCAATAGGTAGGGTCGCATTCTGTTTCAACCGTTTGAGAACATTTTCCACATCAATAATCGCATCGTCCACGAGTGCGCCAATGGCGATTGCCATGCCGCCGAGCGACATCGTGTTGATGGTGAAACCGAACCATTTCAAGGTCAAAATGGCGACAATGAGCGAAACGGGGATGGCAAGCAGGGAAATCACCGTCGCCCGCCAGTTCATCAAAAACAGGAACAGGATTACGATGACGAAAATGCTCCCTTCTAAAAGGGTCTTTTGAATATTGGAAATCGAGGCATTGATAAAATCCACCTGCCTGAAAATACGGGTGTTGATTTTGACATCGGACGGCATTGTTTTTTGTAAATCGTCAATGCCATCGTCAATTTTCTGCGTCAGCAAAAGGGTGTTCGTGGCAGGCTGTTTCATCACCGTCATAATGACGGCAGGTTGTCCACGGAGCGAACCGTCGCCGATTTTGGGTGAAGCCCCAATTTTTAGCGTCGCCACGTCCTCGATTTTCACCGTGCCTTGGAGGGTGGTTTTAATGACCGACTTGCCAAGTTCCGCCAAATCACTCGTCCTACCCATGCCCCGCACGATGTACTCGTTTCCGTATTCATTCATGAAGCCGCCCGACGAATTGCCGTTGGCTTCCTCGCAAGCTTTCAACAATTCATTGAGCGTCACACCATAAGCTCCCATTTTTTGTGGCGATGCCAAAATCTGGAACTGTTTGTACTCGCCACCGATAATCACGACCTGCGCTACGCCGCCTGTTGCGAGCAATCGGGGACGCAAACTCCAATCGGCAATGGTCCGCAAATCCATCTGCGAAGTGCTGTCTGCCGTCAGGCTGATGAGCATGATTTCGCCCATGATACTCGCCTGTGGGGCCATGGTCGGGTTGCCAACGCCTGTCGGTAACCGTTCGGCGACGGCGATGATTTTTTCATTCACGATTTGCCTCGCCTTGAAAATATCGGTGTTCCACTCAAATTCTATCCAGACAATCGAAATGCCCGCCGACGATGACGAGCGCACCCGGCGCACGTTGGTGGCGCCGTTCACGGCCGTTTCGAGCGGGAAAGTGACTAGTTTTTCGA
>JAHEAS010000106.1:8411-8785 GCA_024642645.1 Saprospirales bacterium
CGGGGCTGTGAGGTCGGGGAACACGTCTACCTCCATGCGGGAGGCAACGACCGAACCGAAGACGATGAGCAGCACAGTGGCCACTATCACCAGCAATCGGTTTTGCAGTGAGAAATCTATTATTTTATTGAGCATGGTTTTGGGTTTTTAGTGTTCGTGACCATGCGCTGGCATGGTGCCCGAAGCGGTGGACAATTTGATTTGATAGCCGCCTTTGGTCACGACCCTTTCGCCTTCGGCGATGCCCGAAAGCACCTGCACGTTCAGCCCATCTGATGCCCCGATTTTGAGTTCCCGCTTTTGGAAAGACTCGCCCTCTGTTTGGACGTAGGCGTAAAAAATGCCCTGTTCCTCCAAAAGTGCCGTTGCCGGAA
>JAHEAS010000107.1 GCA_024642645.1 Saprospirales bacterium
TATATTGAACCCGATAGCGGTCAGTGCTGCCACAGCAGATGGGACCAGTGCTACTCGGCTCTCCTGCATCACTTCGGCCTTGGGTATTCCGATGGTCATGTGCCCATGCTTTGGTTTTATTGCCAGCATCTCGGCTTGTGGCTGCAACTGCCCCTCGGTTAGGGACTTTGGGATGGGTATTTTTCTGGTTGTATCTGACATAAAGTTAGTGTTTGAGGGCTTGAGTGTTTGGGTATTAGAGATTGGTCAAGGTCCTAAAAGTTAGGATCGCATTTTTTATCATTAGAAAACAAAAATCGCCTGCTTTCATCGGGCTGTGATTCTATTTCTACAAAAACCATATCGTCAGGCAACATGTCGCTGATGATTTCTGGCCACTCGATAAAGCAATAATGTTCGTCGTAAAGATAGTCTTCGATACCAATACCAAGCGCTTCATCCAAACTCTTCAACCGGTAAAGGTCAAGGTGATGGACAGATTGTTCCCTGTTATTTTCATCCAAAAATACATACTCGTTCACGAGGGCAAAAGTTGGGCTTGACACATTGTCTGTCACTTTTATCCTTCGGCAAAAGGCCTTAACGAAGGCTGTTTTCCCAGCCCCTAGGTCTCCAGTTAGGGCTATTTTAGTCCTGTTTTCGGCAAAATGGAGCAGGGCTTCTACGGCCTTATCTAGTTCTGCTTCCGACCGAACGACAAGTTCTACTTGATTGCCACTCATGCTTTTTTCTCTTTGAAATAGGCCAACCAAGCCACGGCGATGAACACAAGAAATACCGCCCAAGCCCAAGGCTGGCATTGCACTTTGAAGGCCGCACAATAAAATGCAGCCCCCAGTAAGCCGCCGATAATTGGCCCGACCACTGGTACCCAGGCGTAGCTCCAATCGGAGCCGCCCTTTCCAGCAATGGGCAGCAGCGCATGGGCCAGTCTCGGTCCAAAGTCCCTTGCTGGATTGATGGCGTAGCCCGTTGTGCCGCCCAGCGACATGCCAATGGACACTACTAAAGCTCCCACTACGATGGGGTTCAGACCCTCAGTGAACTTATTTGCCCCAATAAAAAGTACGCCCGCAACCAGCACGAAAGTGCCGATTGTTTCACTCATCAGGTTCGACCAAGTGGAGCGGATGGCAGGTGCAGTACAGAACACTCCGAGTTTGGCGGATGGGTCTTCCGTCCTTGACCAATGCGGCAGGTAGTGCAGCCAGACGAGCTTCGCCCCGACCATTGCTCCAAGCACCTGAGCGAGCAGGTAGCTCGGTACTTTTTCCCAAGGGAAACTGCCCTCGGCGGCCAGGCCAAGTGTCACAGCGGGGTTAAGGTGTGCACCGCTTATTTGACCAACAGCGTAAATGGCCATGGTGACAGCGAGGCCCCAAGCAAGGGTGATTACTATCCATCCTCCGTTTTCAGCTTTGCTGCTCTTCAGGAGGATGCCAGCCACGACACCGTCACCTAGTAAAATCAACAACATTGTACCAATGAATTCACCCCAGAACGGCGTCATGCTTTTTAGTTTTGTTTTGTAAAAGGTAGTTGAAGAACAATTGTCAAATAAACCACATTTCGCAGACTTTTAACCAAAGAAGCTTGAAATTTTGCCCAAAAAAAGCGGGAAGGCGGCGCATGCCGTCTTCCCGCTTGTATGTTGATAAAAAATGTAGGCTTACTTCCGCCTTGGGTTGCGGCGCTGTTGGCGGTCATTGCTTCCGCCCCTACGATTGTCTTTACCACCTCTGCCGCCACCAGAACGTTGGCGTCCGCCTCTATCGCGGTCACCTCCTCTATTGTCGCGGTCGCCCGGTCTGCGGATAACACCGCCCCGGCTCAGGTTGTCGAGGGAAGCATCTTCCGTGACTTTGAGTTTGCCTCCGGAGAGGTGCTCCAAATCTTCGATTATGGTGTCGTCACTGACGTAGTGCTCCCTGTTCCAAGTTTTGTAGGCCAGCTTCATGTAGGAACCAATTACCTGTACAAAGCCTTCTTTTTTTGGGCCTTCTTCCATTTGGAGCGCCCTTGCTATTAGCCGTTGTACGTTGTGGCCGTAGTGCCTAAACTTGGTTTCTTTAGCAGGGTAGGGCACTTTTTCGGGCCTTTTCCGGCTGTCTTCTGGTCTTGGAATCTCCCCGTTTGGGGGCATCACATCGAGGTTGTACTCAGCGATACGGAAGACGTGCTTCCACATTTTGTCGCGGTAGTCCTCCAAGTTGCGATTCTGTGGGTGCATTTGCATCATTAGAATCACGATTTCCTCAATATAGCGTTGGCGCTCAGCCCTGGTGGGCAAATCCCTCGCATAGCGAATCATTCCTTGGATGTTGCGTCCATATTCGGGTATGATGAGTTCTTCTTTATTTGAATTATACTCCATTTTGAGAGTTATGAGTTTCGAGTTTTGAGTTATGAGTGTCAGTTGCGGTGCAATTCGAAACTCATAACTCATCCCTCAAAACTATTCCACAGTTACTGATTTTGCAAGGTTTCGGGGTTGGTCCACATTGCAGCCCCGCATCACAGCGATGTGATAGGATAGCAACTGGAGTGGGATAACAGAAAGCAACGGTGTGAACGGTTCCTCCGTGTCTGGTATTTCAATGGTGTAGTCAACAATCTTGCTGATTTCTTCGTCACCTTCGGTGACGATGGCTATTACAACACCTTTGCGGGCCTTTACTTCCTGAATATTGGAAACAATTTTCTCGTTCAAACTTTTATTCGTTGCAATCACAATGACAGGCATATTCTCGTCAATGAGTGCAATGGGGCCGTGCTTCATTTCAGCGGCAGGGTAGCCTTCAGCGTGGATGTACGAGATTTCCTTCAATTTAAGAGCTCCTTCGAGCGCAATTGGGAAATTGTAACCACGGCCAAGATACATTGAATTGCTGGAATCCTTAATTTCACCAGCGATGTATTTGATTTTGTCATTGGTGGCCAGTACTTTTCCCACTTTTTCAGGGATGTTTTCCAACTCCGTTAACAACTTTTTGAAATATTCATCAGAGATAGTGCCCCGCTCTCGTCCAATTTGCAGCGCCATCAGTGTCAGTAAGGTGACTTGGGCCGTGAATGCTTTTGTGGATGCTACCCCAATTTCAGGGCCACAATGGATATACGAGCCGGCATCGGTGAGGCGAGCGATAGATGATCCCACCACGTTTACGATACCATAGAGCAGTGCACCGTTCTTTTTGGCCAATTCTAATGCAGCATAGGTATCCGCTGTTTCACCTGACTGTGAGATAGCTATGACAACATCTTTGTCGGTGATGACTGGATGGCGGTAACGGAATTCGGAAGCGTACTCGACCTCGACGGGCATGCGTGCGAGGTCTTCAAAAAGGTACTCGGCGATAAGGCCTGCATGCCATGAGGTGCCACACCCGAGGATGATGAAACGGGAGGCGTTTTTCACTTGCTCAACGTGGTCATCCATGCCGCCAAGGCGCACCCATCCGTGTTCTGCGCTAATACGGCCACGCATGGCGTCCATGATGGTGGTGGGCTGCTCGTAAATTTCCTTAAGCATGAAATAATCGTAGCCGCCTTTTTCCATGCGCTCGATTTCCATGTGAAGTTCATCCACAAAAGGAGTATGCACCTCATTGTCAATGTTTCGGATTTCATACTCGCCATTGCGATGAACGGTGGCAATGTGCTCGTCGTCAAGATAAATTACCTTTTTGGTGTATTCTACAATGGGAGTGCCATCTGAAGCAAGGAAAAATTCATCCTCTCCAATGCCCAAAACCAAAGGGCTTCCCTTTCTTGCAGCTACCAGCTTGTCCGGGTCTTGGCTGTCTAGGACAACGATGGCATAGGCACCAATTACTTGAGTCAATGCCACTCGCACTGCCTCCTCTAAGGGCAGGTTGTCCTGTTTTTGTACTTCTTCTATTAGATGAACGAGCACTTCTGTGTCCGTTTGGGAAGTAAAAGCATGGCCTTTGTTTATAAGCGCCTGTTTGATTGGCGCATAATTTTCGATGATGCCATTGTGAACAAGCGTCAAGCGGCCATTGCCTGAGGTGTGAGGATGGGCGTTGGTGTCGTCTGGTTTGCCATGTGTGGCCCAGCGGGTATGGCCAATGCCAGAAGTGCCAGTTATATTGTGATTTTTCGAAAAATCAACAAGCTCCTGCACTTTTCCTTTTTTCTTGTAAACATTGAGGTCCCCGTTCATCAAAGCAATACCGGCGCTGTCATAGCCGCGGTATTCAAGTCTTTGGAGTCCTTTGATGAGGATTGGATAGGCTTCTTTTTTGCCAATGTAGGCGATAATTCCGCACATAATTCTAATGAGTGTGAATGACCAATTGGATGTTTCAGGATAATATACTGTGACTTGAAAGTCGTGCCAAAGTTAATGTCTTTTTTTAGCAGGATTGTTCAATACAAATAAAAAGGATGTTTGCCAATTTATCATCAAAAATTCTTCAGTCAATTAAATTTCGGTTGCTTTTAGATTGCTAGAGTTGGTTTGGCTTTCCAGTTTTCACCGTTCAAGCTTAGTACCTTGTGTACCAAATCTTCAATTTTGCAGGTGTGTCAGGATGGCTGGGACTTCCCAAAACAACCCTCGCTGCCCTTTCAGGGCGAAGGTGGGCAGTGAAAAGTAGTTTCTTTTTCGATTCCCCTGAAATCATTCTTTGCAACTGTGCAGCCAAGTTCAACTTGTAAGTGTCATCTGAAGTCACTTTTCCTCCAAAAAAATCCCCAAAGTCCGAACTTGGGTGGCTAATGGAGGCAAGGTAAATATCGTCCAGAATATTGACGCTGGTGTCAGATGCAATTTCAGAAGCATAAATTTGCTGTACAGGGTTGTAGTCGTCATTGTCCTCTGGAAGGGTAACAATAGGGAATATCAACTCTGCTTTGTTGATAATCAATCCTTTCAATTCTTCAGCATACGGGATTTCAAATTCAATGTTCGTCCCATTGAGGCCTTGAAGGAACAGGTTGTTTTTTCCGTTTTGGCCGATATTTCCACCAACTACCGAACCACCGTAGTAATTGCGTTGGTGCAGTACTACGGGGTTGCCGGAGAATGTTTTGAAGTCATAGCTTTTCTTTTTGCCGGCATTGTTATAGTAGAAGCGGATATTGGTATTGCTGCTGCGCATGATAAAACTCAATAGCCCAGCATTTTGGGAAGCAGGCTTGAGCCAGATACCCTTGAAGAAATCAAGGAACAAGCTGTCTGTGGACAATGTCAAAGAATCCAATTCAAAAATGGATTTTCCAAACAGGGAGTCGAGCTTGATTCGGAGGTGTGGCGGTAATTTCACCTCCCTAACCGAATCTGCATTCGTTTCCATTACGATCAAACTGTCTGTCAAGTTGGGCACAAAAGTATGTACGGCAAGCGGGGTGGGCTTCACCGAAAAACTGTCAGAGTTGAGGTATTTTTCAGCCACGTCCAAGGATTGGCTCATTTCATAGACCTCGATTGTAAATGGCTCATCGAGCTTTCCGTAGCTTAGGGTCGTGTTGTAAGCCAGCGTAAGCACCACGGAGTCTAGAACGCTTATGGAATCAATGAAATTTGGAGGACTGGAGTTGGTGACAATTTGAGCATAAATACTGGAAACTGTCCTGCCAAACACCGGGTCTTGATAGTCACCGAATGCAAAGTTTTGAAAGACCGTACCGTTTACTCCAGGGCCCCATACGGTCATGGAATCGTTTAGGACGGTGCGTGCATTCAGCGTGAGCGTGTCGGTGAATTCCGTGTTCAATTGGTCGCCAGAGAGCAGGTCAGAGCCGATGCTGGATGGGTCGTTGCAAGAGAATAGGGTAACAAGGGAAAGTGTCAGCATCCAAAATGCTGAAGTGGTCAAATTTTTCATGCTAAATGAAGCCAGTGATTTTTCGATAAAAAATGTCGAAAGGAAAGAGTTAGTAGAAGTGGCAAAGGTTGGTTGTAGGTTTTTCTAACAAGATTTATCAATCAAATTGAGGCATTTGCCATTAAAGTATCCAATGACAAATGCCCCAAATGACTAATAACGCATCGTTAGACTGCTTCCTCTTCCACCATCATGGAGTTGTAAAATTCCATGTAAACTGGAAGCATTTCCTCTTCGCTTTGAAAGTCAAGTGCTGGTTTGCCAGACTCGATGATGAGTTTGTCAACTTCGTCCGGCAAGTTTTCGCTGCCCCGAATAATGGCATCCGAGTACATGATGGCACCTTTGTGCAGGAACACGCCATCTCCATTGAGATAGGCGTCGAGATTGTTGCGGTTGAGGTTGTTAATGCTGGCTTTCTCAATGAAGGCATCGGAGAAAAAGCCGTCCATTTCAGTATCGTATGCTGAGTAGATAATCTTTGAATTTTGGAACAAAGGCTCCGTTTTGTAAGCCTCCCTGATGTACATTGGGATAAGGCTCGTCATCCAGCCGTGGCAATGGATAATGTCGGGTGGCCAGCCAAATTTGCGAACTGTTTCTATCACGCCTTTGCAGAAGAAAATCATCCGGTCAGGATTGTCCTCATAGGGATTACCTGCATCATCTGCAAAGCCAGACTTGCGCTTGAAGAAATCGTCGTTGTCAAGGAAGTAAACCTGAAGCCTAGCGCCGGGGAGCGAGGCCACCTTGATGATCAGTGGATAGTCGTCATCGTCAACGATAATGTTCATTCCTGAAAGCCGCACAACTTCGTGCAACCTGTGTCTGCGTTCGTTGATTGTACCGTAGCGGGGCATAAGCACCCGTATTTCCATACCATTTGATTGAGCGTATTCTGGTAGCTTTTTTACAATTTCAGATACCTCTGTGATGGCCGTATATGGGTCCAACTCCTGTGTAACAAACAAAAGCTTCTTTTTCTCTACCATGTTGTTTTGAGTTTTTTAATAAAAAAATGTTTCTCAATGAACTTAGCTGCAAAGATACTAAAAAAAATACCGGACTTATGCACCTTTTAGCCACATAAAAATTTTCACAAGGGTTAAAAACACCGTAGTTGTTTCGCTACATGGTGTTTAAATGACACAGGTCAAACTGCCACCGCCATAGTCGTCTTTAGTTGGATTTGCATCCGATTGCCATCATTTAATATTGAGCCCAACTCTTTAAAAACGGCTACTTTTGCCGAATCATAAATTGAAAAAGCAAAACGAAATCAACATAGGTGTAGGTGATTCGGTTTCGTAACCAACTGACAACCATGTATTTATTCAAAACAACAACCGACTTAAGCCGTCATCTCGAAAAGGTTAGAAGGGCTGGCAAAACCATCGGCTTCGTGCCGACGATGGGGGCGCTACACGAAGGGCACGCCTCGTTGTTACGGCAATCGGCGGAGGAAACGAATTGTACAGTGTGCAGCATTTTTGTCAACCCTACCCAATTCAACGAGACCACTGACCTCGTCAAGTACCCCAGAACCCCTGAAAAGGACATAGCCCTATTGCTTGACACTGGCTGTTCCGTGCTTTTCATGCCCGATGTGGTGGAAGTGTACCCTAGTGGCCAACAGTCTTCTCTGCACCTCGATTTTGGCTACCTCGACCAACCAATGGAAGGGGCGTATCGACCCGGTCATTTTGTTGGGGTGGCGCAGGTAGTTAAGCGCCTACTTGACATCGTGCAGCCTGACGAGCTTTTTATGGGGCAAAAGGATTTTCAGCAGTTTGCTATTGTGCGGCATATGTTGACGGAAATGGCACTTCCTGTGAATTTAAAAATGTGCTTCACCGTACGGGAAACAGATGGCCTTGCCATGAGCAGTCGCAACATGCACCTGACGCCAGCGCAGCGGGCTCTCGGGCCACTTATTTACCAAGTGCTCAGTCAGGCAAAGGCCAATATGCATGACCAACTGCCGGCTGCACTCAAATTAACCGCGATGAAGTTGCTCTCCGTGCCGGGCATGGAGCCTGAATATTTTGAAATCGTGGATGGCAGGACGTTGCAGCCCATCACCATTTTTGAAGGCCATGATATGGTGGTAGCTTGCACCGCAGTGCGGGTAGGCGACGTCCGGCTGATTGACAATTTGATTATGAAAATGTCTTGAATTAGGAATTTTTGGAAAGAAATTATAAAAATTTAACCCCATTGGGGCTAACAAAATCTACAATTCATCCATGATAACGCTGGGCAAATACAATCGCCTTCGGGCGGTCCGACAAACAGATAATGGCGTCTATCTCACCGATAGGGAAGGTACCCGAGAAGTGCTTTTGCCAAACAAGTTCATCCCAGAGGATGGGCTGGAAGAAGGGCAGTACCTCCGGGTATTCATCTTCAAAGACAGTGAAGACCGCATCACCGCTACGACCGCCGAGCCTAAAATCATGCTCAACGAGTTTGCCTGCCTGCAAGTGCGGGAGGTGAACAACATCGGCGCCTTCCTCGATTGGGGGTTGGAAAAAGACCTGATGGTGCCCTTCAAGGAACAGCCGGGCCGCATGATGATGGGCGGTTGGTACATGGTTTACCTCTTTTTGGATGAAAAAACGGAGCGGCTTGTGGCCAGCGGACGTTACCAGAAATTTTTGCAGAAAGAGGACATTGACCTCAAAAAAGGCCAAGCAGTGGATGTGATAATCGACGACCGCACAGACCTAGGCACCAACGTTATCATTAACCACCGCTACCGAGGGTTGGTGTACGGGAACGAGCTTTTCCAGCAGGTGCAGCGGGGTGACGAGCGCAAGGGCTTCGTCAAGCTCATCCGCCCCGACGGTAAAATTGATGTGACACTGCAGCGTCCAGGCTACGGCAAGGTGGAAACCAACTCGGAAAAGCTCCTCGCAAAATTGGAGATG
>JAHEAS010000808.1 GCA_024642645.1 Saprospirales bacterium
GAACATGTTCACCACCGGAGCGCCACTTTCAGCGCACCGGAAAATATCGGTTTTGGTGGTCAAATACGCAACTTGGTAGCCGCCCCAGCTATGCCCCTGCGCCCCGATTCGGGCCTTGTCTACGAAGCCTTTGTCAATGAGTGAGGTCACACCGGAAATCACGGCGTTGTAGCAGCTCTCGCCGGGGTAGCCCGTGCGGTAGTTGATGTCCGGGTTGAAAATCAGGTAGCCCCGGCTGGCGTAGTACGAGTAATTGATGCTCGAACGTCCCGGCAATGGCGTCCGGTACTGGTTCAGTTCGTCGCTGCTGCGCTCGTAAAAGTTCACCAGCATCGGGTACTGTTTCTTTGGGTCAAAACCTTCTGGTTTTACCAAAAGTCCCTGCAATCGCTGGCCGTCCAGCGCCGTCCACTCGTACAGTTCGATGCTGCCCCAGTGGTAGTTGGCCTGCTGCGGATTGGCGTTGCTTACTTTTTTGGGCTTTTGGAAGGTAAAATCGGCGTACAGCAAGTCTGGGAAAGTCTGGAAATTTTCCTTCGTAAAAAGCAGCCGGTCGGCGTCCTGTGCCTTCTGGGGATTGGAGTAGGCAAAGTCTTCTTTCAATAACTGGATAGGCTGCCCAACGCCCAACATCAGCAGGGCATAGCCCTCGGCCTTTGTTTTTTCATCAAAAACATGGAGCAACAAGCGCTGGCCCGCCATCACATACCGCTCCTCGGGGTCGAGGCGGACAAAACGGTATTGGGTACGATTTTCCCGTCCGTTGGTCAGGTTCTTGGGGGCGGCCTTCCCCGCTGGGTCAATCTGCCAGATGTCGTAGCGGTCGTAGAGGAGCAGGTTGGTGCTCGCACCCGTCGAATCGCCGACCCAAGTGGCCAGGCCGTAGGGCGATGGGTAGTCCGGCACGTCGTTCAGTTCATCGTAAAATGGGTGGCCAGCATTGTCGGTGATGCGTTTAATATCGCCCGTTTTCACCGAATAAGCGAACCAAGCGCTGTCTAAATCGCTGTACCAATAAGCGAAGTCACCAGCAGGCGAGAGCCGTGGGCTTCCCCGAAGTCCCTTGGTTATTTCCTTGCGGCTGCCCGTTGCTTCGTCCACCAGCCAAACGTCCTTGCGCCCTTCCCCTTCCCACGAAATTTGCTGCAGATAGGGCTGGTCGTTGACGCCAAGTGCCACGGTGCTCAACCTGTCGGGAGCGAAGCTTAGGTCGGGCATATCGGTCGTTGCCAACGGCACAAATCGGTCTTGCGCAGCAAACCAAACCACGTCGTAGGTACGCTTGCGCTCCTGGTCTACGAGGGTCTTTTGGTTGGTGTGCAAGCGTCCGTCGGTGCTGGCCCAGACTTCCACGTTCACGATTTCGTCGTCGAGCAGGTTGGTGTCCTGAAGGATGGGCGGTGGGGCGATGCCGAGGTAGAGCTTCGAGCCGTCCTTGCTGAAAATCGGTGCGGCGTTTTCGCTTAACCGCCAGGTTTTTGGTAAAAACTGAGAGGCGGAATCGGCCAGCATTTCAGCTTCGTTCATGCCTTCTTCCCAGTACAGCAGGCCGAAGGGCGGCACCTGTGCCTTGGCGGTGTCGAGGTTTGCGAAGAAAGCCAATTGCGTTCCTTTCTCATTGAATGTCAGGCTTTTGTACTCGCCTTTTTGTCGAACGAGCGGCTTTAGTTCTCGCGCTTTGCAGTCAAAAAGATAGACGCCTTCGGCCAGCAGCGAGTCGCCTGTGCCGCTGCTGTTGATGAGGACCCGAGCGCCTTCCTTGGCCAGTTTGTAGTCCCGCACGAAGGCGACAGTGTCAGCCCGATTCGTGGCCATGTCGAGCAGCACGAGCTTGGAACCCGTGTCCTTGCCTTCTTTTTTGGGCTTTTTTTCTTTCTTTTTTTCTGGGGCCGGCGTAGCAACGGCGGTTGAATCGGCACCGTTTTTTTCTACTTTCTCTTCCTTTTTCTGCGCAGGTTCGAGCTGGTAAGCCAGCCAGCCATCCCATTTTTCGGGCATGGCGAAGGACTTCACGTCGGGTATTTTTATCAGCGACCCCATGCCGAGGTGGAGGATGCCGAGGGAGTCCTTGGCGAGTTCGTCCTTTTTCATTTTGCGGCGGCGCTGGGCCTTGAGGGTATCCTCGAAGGGCTTGATTTTAAAGGCAATGAACTGATTATCAGCGGAAAACACAGCGCCCTCCCCCCGCTCGAAGCGGCGGGTAGTGCCCTTGTTAGCGTTCCAGATATGGAGGCTACCATCGCCCTCCTCGGCCTTGAGCGTGTAGGCTACCCAGTGGCCGTTGTTGGAGATTTTGGGTGATTTAATCTCGTTCCAATTTACGAGATCGGTGGGTTCGAGTTGTTTTCTTGCCCCTGTGGGGTTTGTGCCTGTTGGCGTTTGAGCTTGCATTTTTACCAA
>JAHEAS010000809.1 GCA_024642645.1 Saprospirales bacterium
AGGTGAAATGAGTACCGACATCACCGTGGAAGTGCTGAACCTTCAAGGCAAACTAATGGAGTCTATGACCATTGATGCAGCTACACTGAACAAAACAGTGAATCTGGGCCATTTACAAAGCGGAACATACCTTCTTCGTTTGCAATACAACAATGGCGTCAGGGAAGTCATCAAGTTTGTAAAGGGTTAAAACCCTCACGATTCATCTAAAAAGCAAACGGGCTGCACCTATAAAATGCAGCTCGTTTGTTTTTTAAGGACTTTCTAAGCCTAAAATGCAACTGCCAACTGGTCTTAGCCGTAAAGAATTGTCTATTTTTACGCTGAAAAATTTTGTAACCATACCCATCATCTATTGACTGAAAGCTCCTTTCAAAATTGCCTTTTCAATTTAACTATTTTATGATGAAAAATCCGATGTACGTATCACTGCTCCTTCTGAGCATTTTATTGATTGGTTGTAAACCATCAAACCCTGACTGGAAAACTGACGCTGAAAACCCTGAGTTCCTCCACAATACGATGCAGGCAATCACAGATGTGATTGTCCACGATATTTTTTCACCACCAGTAGCAAGTCGTATCTATGCTTATCCGAGCATTGCTGCCTACGAAGCTATGGTGCCGGGACACCCTAACTATCAGACCTTGGCCGGTCAACTTACAGGCCTTGACCCAGTGCCACAGCCAGAAGCAGGCAAAGAATATTGCTACTCTCTCGCCGGCGCAAAAGCAATGGTCATCGTTGGCAAAAAACTTATTTTCTCAGAAGAAAAAATGGATGAGTACGAGGCAAAAATGTTGGCCGAATACCAAAAAATCAATATGCCCGAAGATGTTTACGAACGTTCCATCGCTTATGGTGAGGCTGTTGCTGAACATATCAATGCTTGGTCCGACAAAGACAACTACAAGCAGACCCGGACTTTCCCAAAATACACCATCAATGACGAGCCACGGCGCTGGAAACCTACTCCGCCGGATTACATGGACGCCATTGAACCGCATTGGAGCAAAATCAGGTCAATGGTGATTGACTCAGCCAATCAGTTTGTACCTGTCGAACCTACTCCATACAACATGGCAGATAAGAACAGTCAGTTTTACAAGGATGCCATTCAGGTTTATAAAGTGTTGGATGTCCCTGAGGCAGAAAAAAATGACCGCATTGCCGTTGCTCAATTTTGGGATTGCAACCCCTACGTTTCGCACCACAAGGGCCACGTGATGTTTGCTACCAAAAAAATCACGCCTGGCGGACACTGGATAGGCATCACAAAAATTGCTTGTCAAACAGCAAAAGCGGACATCATGAAGTCCGCTCAAGCCTATGCCATGTGCTCAATTTCTCTACTGGATGCCTTCATTTCCTGCTGGGATGAAAAATACCGGAGCGAGGTGGTTCGTCCCGAAACGGTCATCAATACCTTTGTTGACCCTGATTGGACGCCGCTACTACAAACGCCGCCGTTCCCAGAATACACCAGTGGGCACAGTGTGATTTCTGCAGCTGCGTCCACGGCACTAACCAGTGTCTTTGGTGACAATTTCGCATACACCGATTCTGTGGAAGTAACTTACGGAATGCCCCCTCGCAGTTTCAAATCTTTTTACGAAGCCTCCAACGAGGCAGCAGTCAGCAGGCTTTATGGTGGCATCCACTATTGGCCAGCCTGTAGCGTTGGAGTTGACGAGGGTAAAAAAGTTGGAGCATTTGTGGTCAACAACTTGAAAATGATGAAATAACCACACCTTTAGGTGTAATTTAATTATAGCGAAAGCGCTGCAAGAATTGATTCTTGCAGCGCTTTTTATTAGGTGCATACCCTGCTATTAAAGTAAAAATAGTAGCCTCGATATGCAATTCGCAATTCCATCTTTGCTGCTAAAATAACTCACCACATTTATCATTTTCTTGAAACACCCCCAAATTGCGCCAAAGCCCATGAAAGTTCATTTTCTTTGCCAATTCTATTTTCCAAAGGCAAAGCCAAAATAGTATGGATGTTTCAAAGAAAATCGGCCTGTTCGCTTCCCCGTTATTGTTCCTACTGATGATAGCAATTCCGCCTCAATTCGGCCTGAAAGTCGATGCTTGGCAGGTGTTGGCTATGGCTATGTTGATGTTGGGCTGGTGGATAACCGAAGCGCTACCGCTGCCAGTAACCTCATTGGTCCCGCTGGTGGTGCTGCCGCTGTTGGGCGTCAGCCAAGCAAAGGAAGTTGCCCCATTCTACGGCGACCCGATTGTTTTTCTCTTCCTCGGTGGTTTCATGTTGGCGCTGGCCATGGAAAAATGGAACCTGCACCGCCGAATAGCCCTGACCATCGTTAGTCTAACCGGCACAAACGCCAACGGAATTGTTCTTGGCTTTATGATAGCAACCGCCGTGATG
>JAHEAS010000810.1 GCA_024642645.1 Saprospirales bacterium
GCAGTTTGGCTACCAAGGCCGGTATGTGTTCGCAAGAGTGGCTCTCAATCTGTAATAAAATTGAGCCTTATCACCAGAAACCGGGTTTGGAGATTTTCTCCAAGCCCGGTTTTTTATTGCCCCATTCTTGCTCAACTGGCAATATGGTTAGCGGCATTTTTAAGTGATGATAAACCCTAAATATTCCCCATTTTACTACCAAAAACCGAACAAGGATGCCGATATTAGCAGCTAGCAACCCACCTCCATGGTACTACAAGACCTTCTGCGAACTGTTTACGATTTATTGGCCGAAGGCCAACTTGAAAAAGCATTGAAGCTGGTGGACAACTATGTTTTTGAAAAACATGCCGATTCCAACGAGCTGATTACCGACGTCATCCAGTTGCGGCGTCAACTCTCTGACATAAAACATGCGAAAATCAGCCATTCCCTAGCCTACGACGATATCCGCACCCAGGAGAGTCAACTCACCGACAGCATCACCGTTTTCCTGAGCCTGCTCCGTGATTTTGAAACCAACCAAGCCGTGAAAGCCGAGGTTTCTGGGCATGGATTGCTCATGCACAACATTCCCCGCCGAATGGCTATCGGGCTACCCACTCGCTGTACCATCCGCATCGGCTCGATAGTCGAAGAGGTCATGCGCGGCATGGAGCAGGAAGAATTTGCCACGGTAACCGACATCAAAGTGGCCAAACTGATGGAGGTACAGTTGCTCTCCGAGCAACCAGGCGCTTTTGAAATCACCACCGTGAACCGCCCGGAGCAGGAGGTGGACTTTGAAACACACTCGGAATGGCGCTATGACGTCACGCCGCTCTTGCAAGGACAATTCAAGCTTGAACTGAAGGTCTCGACTGTCAAGTTCATAGATGGCAAAGACCGTTACGCAGAAAAAGTTTACGACGTCACCGTGTTGGTCGAAACACGGTTGGAACACTTGATTCATTCCAAGGCACCAGCCGCCGCCGATTGGGAAGGCGTCGCAGTGTTAGAATCTGGCGAAAAGAAAAAAAAGGCGCCAATACTCGACAAACTGGAGGACATCAAAAAGGAAGCTACCACGAAATTGCCGCCGTACTTCGACCTCGACAAAATGTTGGAACAACCCAAGTATCCGCAAAAAGGCGGTTCGGGAGGTACCAAATCCATTGACGAACCAGGGGGGGAACCGACCAGACAGGAGCGAAAAAAAAGCTTGGAAGAACTCACCGAGACGGTTCCGCAGCTGGTAGATGTTGGCCCAACCACGAAAAGTGGAGTGAGCAGAATACTGACCGCGGTGGTATCCCTCATCGCACTGGCTGGGGTCGTTTGGGCGGCCATCTGGTATTTCAACCGACCCAACAACCCCCAAGTGCTCACCGATGCCAGCTTCCTGTACGACCGGGAATTGCGCAGCATCACCACTGTGCTCGTCAACGGGCAGCCAATGCGGGATTGGTCGTTCGGTGAAGATTCCTCGGCCATTATCGTTCACTACCTCGTGGTGGGTGAAACCTACGAAATAGCATTGGTCGGTGAAAATGGCCGCTGCAGTGACAAGGTCAACATCAATCAGCAACAACCACTGCCCTACTCCTTGCGCTGCAGGATAGAAGCGGAAGGAGAATCACCTCCTGCCCAGTTCGGGTTGGTGATAGCAGCCCCCTACCCTTTCGAAACCTTGCTGCTCGATGGCCAGCCTGTGGAGGAGGCACGAGGCAGACAGGAAGTGAAGTTGCCCGTACTCGCTGGACTTCACCGGGTCGAAGCGGTTTTTAGTGATGAAATGACGAATTGCGAAGCAACGGAAATTGAGGTGAGGAACGATGCGGTGGTGAAGTTGAATTGCGTTCGGCGGGAGCCGCCGCCGCCTGTACCGACTTTTTTCAGGGTACAATTACAGGTTCCCACCAAGGTTTTTAGGGCATCTGGCGGGAAAATACGGCCTGCGATGGACGGAGCCTTATTGGACGTCCAGCCGGCGATTGAGCAAGCGAATGTTTTCTTCAACCTACCGGAAGTGCCGCTCGGACCACATCGTTTTGGGTTAGAGGGAGTCAGTGACGCCTATGTTTGCGATGAAATCAACCCCAATGTCCAGGGTGACATGAGACTAGCTTTCGATTGCCGGCCGGCTGTTTATGAGGTCACCATCACCCTTTCCCCCGAAATGGCCAAGGATGCCGGGAAAGCGATTGAAATAATAGTGGATGGAAAACCTGTCCGAGCAGTCAAGCAAGGCCGCACCACTTATGTTTTGCCTGAAATCACACATGGTTCTCACCAGTTCGAATTGAAAAATATAACCTGTTGGATTTGCCCCAATAAAATACAAACGGCCGTCATTACTGCTTCGCAACCGCAGCTGAAATTCGATTGTACTTGCCTCAAATAAGGGGGGGGGGTT
>JAHEAS010000108.1:0-4860 GCA_024642645.1 Saprospirales bacterium
GGCTTGGACAGCATCCCGGGCGGTGGTGCCGAGATTTTCCACCCAGAAATCAGGGAGCAAATCGCTGCCGACAAATGCACAGGAGAGCAATGGCTGGCCATCCACGAGGAGTGGCACAAACTCGGAATGCGCTCCAATGCCACGATGCTATATGGCCACATTGAGGGCTTTGAGCACCGCATCCACCACATGGAGGAGCTTCGCAAATTGCAAGACCGGACGGGTGGGTTCCAGACGTTCATCCCATTGAAATTCCGCAACCAAGACAACCAGATGTCTCATATTCCGGAGGTAAACGTGGTAGAAGACCTCCGCAATTACGCCATCTCCCGCATCTACCTCGACAATTTCGACCACCTAAAAGCCTACTGGCCAATGATTTCCCGCAATATTGCGCAGCTCTCACTGTCCTATGGTGTGGATGACATTGACGGTACGATTGACGACACGACAAAGATTTATTCGATGGCTGGCTCGGAAGAGCAAAACCCGGCAATGAGTACCAAAGATTTGGTGAAACTCATCAAGTCGGTGGACAAGAAACCAATTGAGCGAGATACGCTTTACAACGTTGTTAAGGATTATACAGCAGAAATTTTTGAGGAGGATACAGCCTTTAAAGGATATGTGGCATTGCCAGTACTAAATTAATGGTGTATGGCACCGCTCACTGTCAACTGTCAACCAAACAAAATGAAACTTAAAGTCACTGCCGTTAGCTACCTGAATACCAAGCCGCTTCTTTACGGGCTGGTAAAAAGTGGCTTGATTGAAGAACTCGACCTTCAACTCGATATCCCCAGCGTTTGCGCTAGCAAACTCTCCACTGGTGAGGCTGACTTTGGCTTGATTCCGGTCGCTGCCATTCCAGAATTGACCACTCCGTATATCGTTTCTGATTATTGCATCGGCACGGTTGGTGAGGTAAAAACAGTCTGCATTTTCAGTGAGGTGCCGCTGGAGGAAGTAACTGAACTTTACCTTGACTTTCATTCACGCACATCTGTTGAGTTGGTAAAAATCCTCTTGGAAAACCACTGGCATTGCTCGCCTACCCTCTTGCCTTCAACAATTGGTTTTGAGAGGAAAATCGGTGGGACAACCGCTGCGCTAATCATTGGTGACCGAGCGATGGACCAGCTGGGAAAACACGCCTTTACTTACGACCTAGGCAAGGCTTGGCTTGCATACACTGGCCTGCCCTTCGTCTTTGCTGCTTGGGTGAGCAACAAGCCCCTTTCGTCAGATTTCATTACACGCTTGAACCAAGCCATGAAATTGGGAATAGCCTCTATTCCGCAACTTATGCTCATTTTGCCCGAACAGCATCCTGGGTTTGATTTGAGAAAATATTTTACCGAAAACATTAGCTATCAGTTGGATGCTGCCAAACGCCAGGCACTAAGGTATTTTTTGCAAAAATTGCCAGGTTCAAAATTGCCCGTTTTCGAAACAGCGTCACTGATTGAAAGCTGAACCAAACTTGCTCCCTCCTTATTTTGGATAAAAAAACTACTTAACCAAGCAGCTTGGTGTAATTTTCACACTACATTTGCCCTTCCTGTTTTTTCCATTAGAAAACAGCAGCCAATTCTCAAACATCATAACAGCCAATCGCAACAAATATTCGCCATGCTAATCATCGCAGATGTGGGTGCCACCAAGGCTGACTGGGTCGTCGTCAAGGACGGGGGTGAACAACAAGCCATCTCCACCACGGGTTTTAGTCCCAATTATGTAGCTGGAGATAAAATCTCAGAAATCATCCGTCACGAGTTGGTGGAAAAGCTTCCGTTTGAAATCAATGGCCAGGTATTTTACTATGGCACTGGCTGCTGGGATACAGGCCGGAGGCAGGTGGTTATTGATGCCATTCAGCGAGAATTGCCGAAGGCAACAATCAATGTGAGCCACGACCTGCTCGCTGCAGCTCGGGCTACTTGCGGGCACCAGCCAGGCATTGCCTGCATTCTCGGCACGGGATCAAATTCGGTACTATACGACGGCGAACATGAGGCAGACAACGTGACCAACCTTGGATTCCTCCTTGGTGACGAAGGTAGCGGAGCGCAAATTGGAAAGATGTTCTTGCAAGCTTACTTTTACCGGGAAATGCCTGTGGAATTGCACCCAATCATCGAACAAGTTTGCCCAAATGGCCGTAAAGACATCCTCGACAAAGTTTACAGCGGCGGTATTCCAGCTGCTTATTTGGCGTCTTTCACACAGTTGTTTGCTGACCATCAAGACCACCATTTTGTTCGCAAAATAGTAAAGCAAAGCTTCAATGAATTTCTGACCCGGCATGTGGCCAAGTACAAAAACCACGAAACTTTGCCTGTTAGTTTTGTAGGTTCGGTGGCCTATCATTTCCAAGGCATTTTGAAGGAGGCACTACATGAACTTGATTTGCATGCAGGCGTTTTTGTTCAAAAACCGATTGGGAACCTAGTGAAATACCACTTGGGAACTTTGTAGCTTTAAATTTCTTTCCACGGAAACATAACCAAGCGTCAATACTTGGAATATTAAATCAACAAAAAATGAGTCGTACAATAAAAAGATTAGCAGTTTATACTTCTGGCGGTGATGCACCGGGCATGAACGCCGCCGTGCGGGCGGTGGTTCGAACTTGTGCTTATCATGATGTCGAAATTTATGGCATTACCGGAGGCTATGAAGGGCTAATGGATGGCAATTTGAGTAAGCTAGAAACACGTGATGTCGGCAATATCATTCAGCGTGGAGGCACCTTTTTGAAAACAGCAAGGAGTGAGCGTTTTACAACTTCTGAAGGAAGAAAACTTGCTGCGGCGGCCATCAAAAAACATAAAATTGAAGGACTGATTGCCTTGGGTGGCAACGGGACTTTTACTGGTGCCGAAATTTTCCACAAAGAACATGGCATTCCAGTAGTCGGCGTTCCTTGCACCATCGACAACGACCTGTACGGGACAGATTATACGATTGGTTTTGATACGGCGCTCAACACTGCGGTGGAAGCTGTGGACAAAATCCGAGACACAGCTGAATCCCATGACCGCCTTTTTTTCATTGAAGTAATGGGACGCAACTCTGGCTTTCTGGCTTTGCATACAGCCATCGCTTCTGGGGCTACTTTGGTTTTGTTGCCAGAGAAGGAAACCTCTTACGATGAGCTTGCCAACGTACTGCGTACCTCCGCCAAACGCAAAAAGCTTTTCAGCCTCATCATCGTCGCGGAGGGAAACAGACTGGGCAAGACAGAAGTAATTGCCGAGGAATTGAAGTCAAGGGTTGGTGCTTATGACACCCGGGTTGCCGTGATTGGCCACTTGCAGCGTGGTGGTTCACCTTCCGGCGCCGACCGATTATTGGCTAGCCGACTTGGTGCAAACGCCGTTGTTGCCCTTTTGGATGGTCACAAGAACGTGATGGTGGGCATTGATAACAACCTCATTAAATACACGCCGCTAAGCATCGCTGTCAAAAATGAAAAGGAAATCAACATGGACATGCTCCGTCTATCCGAGATTCTTGCATTGTAATCAGCTTTTCGGGTCATCATTATTTGACAATGGGGTAAATGAATTTTGACTGATGCCAAAAAGCACCAATGGAATCAGGCCATGAGGCAGGCGGTAAATTGTTTGAAAGGCCCATTCATGCAAACTTTGCAGCGGGAAGTCCCAATAGAAATTGCCAAAAATTCTCGCAAACGAGGTGAGCAATCCCCAAACGGCAGCGTACAGCAAGAACCATTTAGACCATTTTGTTGGTAAAAACAAGCCAATGGCCACCACGAAATCTATCCAACCTGCCACGGTCAAAAAGTTCACCGCTAAAGTTTCGGAGCAGCCCAAAATCTTCATGGTCATACTCGTAAAAACCCCTGGCCTCGGGTAGTAACCAACAGCGTACAACCCGTGACACATAAAGGTCAGCGCTGTGGCCAACTTCATGGCGAAAATCAAGCGAGGTGAAAAATTTTCCTTTCTAAAATAGACAATCAAGAAAGCTGGGGCGCAAAATTGCAGCGCATATTCAAAAAACTGCCCCACATGGAAAAAGTATTCCTTCATGTACAACAATGCCAAAACCACCTGCCCAATTACACCCAGCCATATAGGCCATCGAACCCATTTCGGCATTTTTTCATAATAAATGCAAATCACGGCACATAAGGCGTAGAATAAGCCAATCCCCACCATCCAACGCTGAATGGCTTCGTCCACCGCTAGGTTCGTGACGTACTCATGCCAGCTCCACGGGGTGATGGTTTCAATGACAGGCTTCATCAGCTGGTCGTCCCAAAGCAATTCCCGGTAGGGCGCATCCCAAAAAATATGCTGATAGGCCCGACCAGCAAAAACACTGGCGGCGGCAATTTTTAACCACAAAAAAGCTCGATTAGAAGTTGGTTCGGTCATCTGGCAAAAGTAGTTTTGTTTTAATGAACCTTTTTGCTTCTTGAATTATTTAGTGCCTGAAAAGAAAAACTGGACGCCCGCTTTTACGTTTTACTTTTACCTTTTTACTTTCAAAGTCATGAACCTCGAACAATTAAGACAAGAACTCACCTTCAAAACTGCCCGAAGCTCCGGCCCTGGTGGCCAGAACGTGAACAAAGTGGAGACTAAAGTGGAGCTCCGATTTGATATAACCAATTCCCGCATCCTCAATGAGACTGAGAAGCAAATGGTGCTGGCCAACCTCGCCAACCGCATCAATGCTGAAGGTGTTTTGCTGCTAACCAACCAAACCAGCCGCTCACAATTGGACAACAAGGAAGCGGTCACTGCCGAGTTTTTTAGGCTGATTGAACTGGCCACCATCCCACCCAAAAAACGAAAGAAAGTAAAGCCACTGACCGCCGACCGG
>JAHEAS010000108.1:4870-8750 GCA_024642645.1 Saprospirales bacterium
AAATCCCTCCGTTCAAAGGTCACTTTACACTAGGAAAGTGACCTTTGCTTTTTTATTGAGATTGTCAACAGAACCTTAAGACCTAGGCTTTGTTCTTTTGGCTAAAAAATCCAACTCGTATGTTCCTAACCGAAGCACCAATAGACATGACTACACCTACAAATACTGACCATTCAAAATTCAAGCTCAATACCATCGCCGAAGCCGTGGAGGACATCCGCAACGGCAAGGTCATCATCGTCGTGGACGACGAAGACCGGGAAAATGAGGGCGATTTCATCTGTGCCGCTGAGTGCATCACACCCGAAATCATCAATTTCATGGCCACGCACGGCCGGGGTTTAATCTGCACTCCCATCGAAGAAAGTCGGGCGGAAGAACTCGGGCTGAAAATGATGGTGCCGGAGAACACCGCACTTCACGAAACCGCTTTCACCGTCAGCATCGACCTTATTGGGCAAGGCTGCACCACTGGCATCAGTGCTTATGACCGTGCCACCGGCATCCGGGCGCTAGTGAACCCGGCCACCAAACCTGAGGACTTTGCTCGGCCTGGCCATATTTTTCCCCTTCGGGCAAAATCGGGGGGTGTGCTTCGGCGCACCGGCCATACTGAGGCATCCATCGACCTCGCTCGGATGGCTGGCTTCCGGCCAGTAGGTGTCTTGGTGGAAATATTGAACGAGGATGGCACAATGGCTCGCCTGCCGCAGCTCATCAAAATTGCAGAGCGGCACAACCTTAAAATCATCAGCATCAAAGACCTGGTAGCCTATCGAATGGAGACCGAGCGGCTTATCAAGCGGGAGTTTTCGATGCCGTTTAAAAACCGTTTTGGTGAGTTCCAGCTAATCACCTATTCGCAGGTGCCCGGTGGGGATACCCACCTGGCAATCATCAAGGGCATCTGGCAACCTGACGAGGCAGTCACCGTGCGGGTGCACTCCAGTATGGAGGGCAACGACCTCCTCAGCATCCTCCTCGATGACTCCGGCTATCGGTTGGATAAATCATTGGAAGCTATTGCTAAGCAAGGAAAAGGCGCCCTTGTCATTATGCGCCACGGCGAAAAAGACCTGCCACTGATGGCCTGTCTTCAGCAAATGGCCAACGGCACCGACAAATCACCCAAGCCTTACCGTGGCCGCCGCAACCAGGAAGTCGAGCAGCGGGATTACGGTATCGGGGCACAAATTCTCCGTGACCTCGGCATATCAAAAATCAAGCTGTTGAGCAACAATCCCACCCGGCGGATTGGAATGATTGGTTTTGGGCTGGAGATTGTGGAGGTTGTAGGATGGGAGAATTGAGAAATTCATTCAAAACACGCAAGAACCGACACAAAACCAACGGCTGATACTACATTTGCTGGACCGTTCATTTTCAAGAAAACCGCCCGTAAATGAAATTCTTTATCTACCAAGTTGATGCCTTCACTGACAAGGTTTTCCGGGGCAATCCTGCCGCTGTTGTACCACTCGAAGATTGGCTTCCTGACGAAATGCTTCAGCAAATTGCTGCCGAAAACAACCTTTCCGAAACTGCTTTTTTCCTAAAAAACGAAGCTGGATTCCACCTTCGCTGGTTCACCCCAGCTGCTGAAGTTGACCTTTGCGGCCATGCCACGGTAGCAACGGCACACGTGCTTTGGGAGCATTTGGATTATGGCCTTGATGAAATTGCCTTCCATTCCCGCAGTGGGATTTTAGGTGTAAAAAAACAAGGCAACTGGTATGTCCTCGATTTTCCGACTGACAAAATTGCCCAAGTCGAGCTTCCTGAAGCTGTCCAACATGCGCTTGGCATCCATCCGCTCGAAGTTTGGAAGGGAAGGGAAGATTACTTAGTACTTGTTGATAATCAAACCATTGTGGAAAATATTGACCCTGATTTTCGGCAATTGGGGAAGCTAAAAGCTCGTGGGTTTATCATAACCGCAGCCGGCAAGGATGTTGATTTCGTTTCTCGTTGTTTTTTTCCGGCTTTTGGCGTTGACGAAGACCCAGTGACCGGTTCGGCTCATACAACACTAAGTCCATTTTGGGCGAAAAAACTGGGGAAGCCTGAACTCATTGCCCGCCAAATTTCAAAAAGAGGGGGCTATCTAAAATGCCTACTTCAAGGTGACCGTACCATCATCAGCGGGCAAGCAAAGACTTACCTTGAAGGCACTATTGAAATTTGAAAAGTTGACAAAAATGCACCTATCCGAAATCCTCACCCATCTCGGCGAAGACCGTCACAACTACTTCAATGCCGTATCACCGCCCATTATCCAGAGCAGCAATTTTGCCTTTCCGAGCTTAGAGCAGTTCCGAAAGGATGTAACTGACGAGCTGGCCAACCATATTTATACCCGAGGCAACAACCCTACGGTGGAGATTTTACGAAAAAAACTGGCGGCGCTGGAAGGTGCAGATGATGCCCTGGTGGTTTCGAGCGGAGCAGGTGCCACGGCGATGGCCATGCTGGCCAACCTGAAGTCTGGTGACCATGTTATTTGTGTCAAAAATCCGTACTCTTGGACGAAGAACCTACTGCTCAATTTCCTCCCCCGATTTGGTGTCTCCCATACTTTTGTCGATGGCACGGAGGTGGCAAATATTGAAGCCGCCATTCAGCCAAACACCACCTTTCTTTACCTTGAAAGCCCGAACACGATGACTTTCGAGTTGCAAGACTTGAGCGCTTGCGCTGCTTTGGCAAAGGCTCACGGCATCGTCACCATGATTGACAACAGCAACTGCAGTCCCCTCTTCCAACGTCCAATTGAGTATGGGATTGACATCGTGATGCACACTGGCACGAAGTACCTGAACGGCCACAGCGATGTGGTCTGCGGCGTTATTTGCGCCAGCCATGAGATGATTCGGAAGATTTTTCAGACGGAAATTATGACCCTCGGCAATATCACCAGCCCACACGATGCATGGCTGATAATCAGGGGCTTACGAACTTTGGAGTTGCGGGTGCAGCGGAGTTTTGAAAGTGCAATGAAAATAGCGAAGTGGTTGGAAACCCACCCAAAAGTGGAGCGGGTGCTGTTCCCTTTTTTACCCTCATTCCCTCAGTTTTCGCTGGCGCAAAAGCAAATGGCGGGATGTGGCGGACTTATCACCATCTTCCTGAAAACGGATTCGATGGCGCAAGTAGAGGCGTTTTTCAACCGACTGAAGCGTTTTCTTTTTGCCGTCTCTTGGGGCGGTCACGAATCGCTGTTGGTGCCGATGGCAGCGTTCTATAACGTGCCAGGTCGGGACGACCCGCCCTACCCTTTCACTTTGGTGCGCTTATATATTGGATTGGAGGACCCAGATTGGTTGATGGAAGATTTGGCGCAGGCACTCGATGTCGTGTAATTTATTGCAATTTCCCCAGTTTCACTATCCGCTCTTTGCCTTCATCGTTCATTCTGATGAAAAGAGAGTCTTTAGTGAGGTCTATAATCTGCACTGATTTCTCGGTGGAGGCTTTATTCAATGTATCCAAGGTATAAAGCAGGCTGCCACTGACGTAAAAAGTGCCCGCTTCCTTGTAGTTGAGCGTGCTTCGAAAATTATAGAACCCCTTGGGGGAAAACTCAAAACCAACTTCGGAGGGTGGTACTGGAATCGGCATCCCGTCCTCGACGAGCGAAGTTGCCTGCCATTTACCCACAAGTTTTTTCTCCTGCATATTACATGCCACCAATAATAGTGGCAGCATTATCAAACTCAATCCTTTCATTGTAGCTATTTTTCGCTCCTAACCATGCACCAGTGGATAAATGAGCACGAATGCTCCCGATCCAACCAAAAAGCCTATCAATGCTAACCATGCAATATTTTTCAGGTACCAAATAAAGTCAATTCGCTCCATACCCATGGCAGCGACACCTGCG
>JAHEAS010000811.1:0-1279 GCA_024642645.1 Saprospirales bacterium
ACAACGACGAGTTGGTTGACACCGTGCAGCACGAATTGCAAGCAGTTTTTCCGGACTTGAAAGTTGAATCCTGGCGGCAGGTCTCGCCCGAAAGCGACCTTATAGCCACTTACACCTCCCAATCTGCCATCATCATGGTGGTCATCATCATGCTGGCGCTGGCATTTGGCATTGTTAACACGATGCTGATGGCAGTATTGGAGCGCACCCGTGAAATTGGGATGCTGATGGCCCTTGGCATGAAAAAAGGCAGGTTGATGACGATGATAGTTTTCGAGACTTTCCTGCTTACATTGGTCGGAGCCCCTTTCGGATTGTTGGTCGCCTGGGCTACCGTGGCACTTACCCGAGACGGAATCGACATTTCGGCTTTTGCTGACAAAGGGCTGTCGGAATATGGGTTCAGTGCCATTTTATATCCCATTCTTACTTGGGATAGCGTTTATCAAATCATCATCATCGTCGTCTGTGCCGCTTTGTTTTCGGCAATTTTCCCAGCAATAAAAGCCATTCGCTTGAAGCCCGTAGAGGCCATCCGGCAATAATTTGAATTGGTGTTTTGAAAAAATAAGACATGGAAATAGTAATTGATGCGCACAATGTCAGTAAGGTTTACAACCCCGATACTATCCCTGTTCATGCCGTGAACAACGTCCACCTGCATGTAGAACGTGGTGAGTTCACGGCATTGGTCGGTCCTTCGGGTTCTGGTAAAACAACCCTGCTGAACCTGCTCGGAGGGCTGGACAGACCATCGGAGGGCAAAATTGTCATCAATGGCACGGACATCACAGACATGAAAGACAACCAATTGATTGACTTCCGGCTGAACAACATCGGTTTCGTTTTTCAATCCTTCAACCTGATTCCAGTACTGACGGCCAGGGAAAACATCGAGTTTATCATACTGCTGCAAGGTGCAACCAAAAAGCATCGGGAAGAGCGGGTACAAACCTTACTCAAAGAAATCGGACTTTCCGACAAAACGAACACCATGCCCTCGCAGCTTTCCGGTGGTCAACAACAGCGGGTGGCCGTGGCAAGGGCGTTGGCCTCCAAGCCCCAGTTCATACTGGCAGATGAACCCACCGCAAACCTTGACTCAAAATCTGCTGCTGACCTCCTTGACATAATGGCCAAGCTCAACAAGGAAGAAAACATGACCTTCATTTTTTCCACCCACGATAGTCGGGTTATTGAGCGTGCACGCCGGGTCATCACGCTGGTGGATGGGAGGATAGCCTCTGACACTGCGGCGGTTCAAATCTCACATTGAGGT